>CAWUIW010000035.1:0-17477 GCA_963922515.1 uncultured Rhodobacterales bacterium
CCTGCCATGCGTCGGCGTCATCCGGGTGCAGCACAAGGCAGATCAGATCGATGGCGGTGGCGGCGCGAAACCTGTCCAATGTCCAATCCGCCAGCCGTTTTCCGGCCACGACGCGCCATTGCTTTGGCGCACCAGCGCCCGCGCGCGAACCGCGCCCCGCAGCGACGATCAAAGCGGCCGTTTTCATTCTGCAGGTCCTTTGGTTCCGATTTGCCTGCTTGTGTAGGACGTGGCGCGCAGCAAGGCAATCGGGGTCGAATTCTTGCCTATTTTTTAATCGAATGCCTGTTTGGTGCCCCTATTGGCTTGTGGATTGATTGTTTGGACCCATGTTCTTGGGTAGCACAGACCTGTTTGCACAAGGTTTGATCACTTGATCATCACACTCACGGACAATCAGTTTTCGCCGCCGGTGGCACTGGCGCCTATGGCTGGCATCACGGATCGCCCCTTTCGCGATCTGGTGCAGCGCTTTGGCGCGGGTTGGGTCGTGAGCGAAATGGTGGCCAGCCAAGAAATGGTCCAGGCCAAACCCGGCGTGCGCGAACGCGCTGAATTGAGTGCAGATGTTGAAAACACGGCTGTACAGCTGGCGGGCCGGGATCCTTACTGGATTGCCGAAGCGGCGCGCCAAGTTGTGGATCGCGGGGCCCGTATTGTCGACATCAACATGGGCTGCCCGGCCAAGAAGGTCACCAACGGCTTGTCGGGCTCCGCGTTGTTGAAAACCCCGGATCACGCGTTGCGTTTGATCGAAGCGGTGGTGAAAGCCGTATCTGTGCCGGTGACCCTGAAGACGCGCCTGGGCTGGGACGACAACCTGCTCAATGCGCCGAGCGTGGCGGCTCGTGCCGTAAATGCTGGGGTGCAGCTGGTGACCATTCATGGACGCACCCGGTGCCAATTCTACAAGGGTCGCGCAGATTGGGCAGCCATCCGAGGTGTGAAGGACGCCGTTCCCGTTCCCGTTATCGCCAATGGCGACATCATATGCGCCCGGTCTGCCGGCGAGGCACTGGATCAATCGGGGGCGGATGGTGTCATGATCGGTCGCGGGGCACAGGGGCGTCCTTGGGCCCTGGCAGAGATTTCCCATAAACTCTTTGGCACGCCTGCACCGACGGTTCCGACCGGTGGCGCATTTTCGGACATGGTGGCCAGCCATTACGAGGCGATGCTTTCCTTTTACGGCGCCGAACTGGGCAGCCGCGTCGCGCGCAAGCATCTGGGCTGGTACATGGACACGGCGGGGACCGCCGCTGGCCTGCGACGCGCCGTCCTTACCAATCGCGACGCCGCTCAGGTTCTGCGTCTGTTGCCGGATGCCCTTGAACCAGCGGTCGAGGTGGCGGCATGACGTCGAATGATGCAATTTGGGCGTCGCTGCCGGTTCCGGCATTCCTGATCGACGCGCATGACCGAATTTCAGATGCAAACTCTGCGGCAGAAGGGTTTCTGAACGCGTCGGCCCGGTCACTGAACGGCACGCCAGTCTGGGATCAGATCGCGGTGGACGCCCCGATCGAAGAAGCCTTGCAGCGCGCCCGTGACAACGGGACACCGCTGTTCGTAAACGATGTGGACGTTGGGACCGGCAGCCGGGCGCCCTTGCAATGCGCTTTGCAGATTGCCCCGCTTGTCGGTGTCCCGGGGCAAATGATCCTGATGATTTCGCCACGCGAATTGGCAGGGCGCATGACGCAAAGCCATTCGGTGAAATCGGCGGCCCAGTCGGCCATCGGTATGGCTGAAATGCTGGCCCATGAAATCAAGAACCCGCTTGCCGGCATCACGGGCGCTGCACAATTGCTCAGCATGAACCTTGGGGCAGACGATCTGGAATTGACCGATCTGATCGTGGCCGAAAGCCGGCGGATCGTGAAACTGCTGGAACAGGTCGAGCAGTTCGGCAACCTCAGTGCGCCGCTCAAGAAACCGGTCAACGTACATGATGTGCTGGATCGCGCGCGCCGTTCTGCCTTGCTGGGCTTTGGCGCGCATATGACCATCATCGAGGATTACGATCCGTCTTTGCCCTTGGCCTTTGGCGATCCGGATCAGCTTTTGCAAGTGGTTCTGAACCTGTTGAAAAATGCATCCGAAGCAGCTGACACGCGGGGTGGGCGCATCCGGCTGCGCAGTTACTTCGAACATTCGTTCCGTTTGCGGCGCAGTGACGGATCGGGGCAATCCTTGCCCTTGCAGATCGAAATCATTGACGACGGGCCGGGTCTGCCAGAAGCGATCAAGGCGGATGTTTTTGATCCTTTTGTATCCGGCCGCGAAAATGGCACCGGCCTTGGCCTGGCGCTTGTCAGCAAGATCATCTCTGACCATGACGGCTGGATTTCGGTCACCTCGGTGCCCGGACGCACCGTTTTTCGCCTTTCTCTCCCGCGCGCGCCGCGCGACGGGACACTAGCCCATGAGGAGACACTCTGATGGACGGCACAGTTCTCGTCGCCGATGATGACCGCACAATCCGAACGGTTCTGACACAGGCGCTGACACGGGCAGGGTGCAAGGTGCATGCCACGAGCTCCCTGACAACGCTGATGCGCTGGGTCGCCGAGGGCAAGGGCGACGTGGTGATTTCAGACGTGGTCATGCCGGATGGCAACGGGCTCGAAATGCTGCCGAAAATCAGCCAGGATCGCCCGGGTTTGCCGGTGATCGTGATTTCAGCGCAAAACACGATCATGACTGCGATTCAGGCCGCCGAGGCCGAAGCCTATGACTACTTGCCCAAGCCATTTGACCTGCCGGACCTGATGAAGCGCACGGCGCGGGCGCTGGAACAAAAACGGCGGATCCCCGGGGATCAACCGGTCGAGGATGACACGCGCCCCGACGATTTGCCGCTGGTCGGGCGCACACAGGTCATGCAAGCGCTGTACCGGCTTGTCGCCAAGGTTATGAACACGGATTTGCCGGTCCTGATTTCCGGTGAAAGCGGCACCGGCAAAAGCCTTATCGCGCGCGCGATCCATGACTTTTCGGACCGCCGGACGCTGCCTTTTGTTACGGTGACTGCAGCTGATTTGCAGGACATCGAAGGCCCGGTTCGTGTTTTGGCGCGCGTTAAGGGTGGTACGCTGCTGATCGATGAAATCGGCAATATCGACGATGAGTTGCAGGCGCGGATCGTGCGCATGATGGATGCGCCGGGCGATCACGTGCCCCGTTTCATGGCGACCACGCAAACCGATTTGTCAGCCGCAATGGATGCGGGGAATGTGCGGCAGGACCTGTATTACCGGCTGAGCGGCGCGACCATACATGTGCCCGCTTTGCGTGAGCGGGTGGATGATGTGTCCTTGTTGGCCGAGCATTTCCTGAACCGGGCGGAACGCGAAGGCGCGCCCAAGCGCTGGCTCAGCGAAGATGCGCTGGAACTGTTCCGCGCGTACAGTTGGCCCGGCAACGTGCGGCAGTTGGAAAATGCGATCCGTCGGCTTGTATTGACCAGCCGTGCCGAAGAGATCGCCCGCTCCGAGGTGGAAGTCGTGTTGGGCAGTCAACCGGAAATGGAACCTGTCTTGGGCGGCGGCGATTCGGAGAAACTGTCTGCCTCGGTGGCCCGTCATTTGCGCAGGTATTTCGATTTGCACGGCAACATGTTGCCGCCTCCGGGCCTGTATTCGCGAATTTTGCGAGAGGTCGAGATGCCGCTGATCGAAATTGCGTTGGATGCAACCGGTGGCAATCAGGCTAAGTGTGCGGATCTATTGGGAATCAACCGAAATACCCTGCGGAAGAAAATCACCGACCTTGATATTCAGGTGACACGGCGCCGCAAATTGATGTAAAAAGGCCACAGAACCGTGGCGAAGCGGCCCCATGGCCGAAAATGACCACGAGATATGGCGGTTGGTCGCAGCAGCGACACATCAATATGAGGTTGGCGGGTGGCAAGCCGGTCACAGAGGAATATCATCGTCACGCTGAGCCGCTTTTGGCGCAGGCGGCGGGTGCAGAATGCAGCGACCCTGAGCCTTGTGGCACTGGCGCCGGTTCTGGTGCTTGCGACCTTTCTGATCCTTGGCCCGTTGGACCAAGGGCGCGCAACACCGGCATTGCGCGCGATTTTGCTGGCCGACCTTGTTTACGTGCTGATTGTCGCCACGCTGGTGTTGGGGCAGATGGCGCGCCTTTTTGCGGCGCGGCGCGCCCAGTCGGCCGGATCGCGCCTGCACTTGCGGCTGATCGGCGTTTTTGCCCTGTTGGCCCTCATTCCGGCTGTGACAGTTGCGATATTCGCTGGGCTGACTGTGAACATCGGGCTTGAAGGCTGGTTTTCAGACCGGGTGCGGCAAGTTGTTGGCAGCTCGCTGGCGGCGGCGGAAGCCTATGAGTCCGAACAGCGGCAGGACTTGCAGCAAGACGCGGTTGCGCTGGCCCGCTTTATTGACCAGACACGCAATGTCACGCTGTTCATGAACGATGCCGAATTGCGTGTGGTCCTGACCCAAGGACAGAACCAGATACAGCGCGGACTGCGCGAAGCGTATATTCTGGACGGAACAGGGGAAATCCGGGCGCGGGGCGAACGCTCTTACCTCTTCGATTATGAACCACCAGGTGACGCGGCGATGGCGGATGCCAGTGACGGCAACGTGCACATCATTCAGGACTGGGAGAACAACGAGTTTCGCGCGCTTGTCCCGCTGGCGAACTTCGTGGATCGTTTCCTGTATGTCAGTCGCGACGTGGATGGCGAGATCCTGAATCTGTTGGACGAAACGCAGGAAACGATCCGTCTGTACCAACAGCTTGAAAACGAACGCGGCCGTGTGCTGTTCGAGTTCGGCCTTTTGTATGTGGCTTTTGCGGTCATTCTGATACTAGCGGCGATCTGGCTGGGGTTGTGGTTTGCCGAACGCTTGTCACGACCGGTCGGTCGGCTTGCGGGGGCGGCACAGCGCGTCGGCGCCGGTGATCTGGATGTACAAGTCGCAGAAGAGGATGGGGATGACGAAATCGCCATGCTCAGCCGCTACTTCAACCAGATGACGCGTCAGTTGAAAGGCCAGCGTGAAACACTGTTGGACAACACCCGCCAGATCGAGCGGCGGAGACGGTTGTTCGACAGTGTTCTGACCTCGGTCACTTCGGGGGTTGTCGCGTTGGATGCGACGGGCCGGGTGACGTTGGCCAACCGCTCTGCCAGCCGGCTGCTCGACTTGCCGGGCGATGACGGCGCCACCGATCTTGTTGTGGCGATACCGGAGTTTGGCAAACTTTTCGATGACTTGCGAGAAAGCGGGCGCGAGGTTGTTCAGGGCGAGGTCAAGGTCACCCGTCAGGGGCGGCTGGAAAACCTGTTGGTGCGCATGGCGGTCCGGCGGGGCGAAAATGGCGGCCTTGAAGGCTACGTTGTGGCCTTTGACGATGTCACTGACCTTGTCAGTGCCCAGCGTCTGGCGGCGTGGGGCGACGTCGCGCGCCGTATCGCCCACGAGATTAAAAACCCTTTGACACCGATCCAGCTGAGCGCGGAACGGATCAAGCGGAAGTTTGCGCCTAAAGTGGGTGACGACAGCGACCGACTGGAATCAATGACGGACGTTATTGTACGCCAAACCAATGACTTACGACGTATCGTTGATGAGTTTTCCAAGTTCGCAAGAATGCCGGTGCCGGAACGGCGCGACGAGGACCTGACACAGATTGTATCGGATGCGGTACTGCTGCAGGAAAGTGGCCAACCGGCAGTTCGTTTCCATACAGATTTACCGCCAACATCGACGCACTGCAGTTTGGATGCCTCGATGATCGGCCAAGCTTTGACAAACTTGTTGAAGAATGCCGGAGAGGCTATTGAAAGTTTTCAGGAAAAATACAACGGAACCGCTCTTCGTCCCGAAGTACGCGTTGCGATGCAGACTCAGGGCGACGAAGCCGTCATCACCATTGCAGATAACGGTGTCGGCCTGCCGGAAGACCGATCCCGTTTGTTCGAGCCGTACGTGACCACGCGCGATGCCGGGACCGGACTTGGCCTGCCCATCGTTAAAAAAATCATCGAGGAACATGGCGGGCGGCTGACCCTCGAAGATGCGCCGGCGTTCGGCGATACGGATCATTTCGGTGCCATGGCGGTCATCCGCCTGCCGATCAAAGCCGCCGCTGAGCGGACCATGCCCCCAAAGAGCAAGAATAGAGAAAAAGCAGGACTGATATGAGCGACATTCTGATCGTCGACGACGAAAGAGACATCCGCGAACTGGTTTCCGATATTCTGGAAGACGAAGGCTTCGCCACACGCCGCGCCGGAACATCCGAAGCGTGTATGACCGCGATCCGCGAAGAACCGCCTGCGTTGCTGATCTTGGACATCTGGCTGAAGGACAGCAACCTTGATGGGATCGACATTCTCAAGATCGTGAAGCGCGAATATCCCGACGTTCCGGTCGTGATCATCTCCGGGCATGGCAATATCGAAATCGCGGTCGCCGCGATCAAGCAGGGGGCATATGACTTCATCGAAAAGCCATTCAACATCGATCAGTTGATGGTGGTCATTCGCCGGGCGATGGAAACGTCGCGACTTCGCAGGGAAAACAGCACGCTGCGGCAGCGCGATGCAGGTGCAACCGAAATGGTGGGCGCGAGCCATGCGTTCCGTGTGCTTGTACAGCAATTGGACAAGGTGACCCGGTCGAATGGCCGCGTGATGCTAAGTGGCCCAGCCGGATGTGGCAAAGAGGTCGCCGCGCGGTACATCCACGCCAATTCGAACCGCTCCAGCGCGCCTTTTGTCACCGTGAACTGCGCCGGAGTAGAGCCCGACCGCATGGAAGAGGTTTTATTTGGGCGCGAGTCCGTGGAACGTGGCATCGAACCGGGTTTGCTCGAACAGGCGCATGGCGGCATCATCTATTTCGACGAAGTCGCAGACATGCCGCTTGGGACCCAGTCCAAGATACTGCGCGTGCTGGTTGACCAACAGTTTCAACGTGTGGGCGGCGCCGATCGCGTGCGGGTGGATTTGCGCGTCATTTCCAGCACCAACCAGAATCTAGAGGCGGAAATTGCGGCGGGCCGGTTCCGGCAGGAACTGTATCACCGGTTGAATGTGGTGCCGATTGATGTCCCCTCGTTGGAAGAACGCCGAGAGGATATTCCCGTTTTGGCCAACCATTTCATTGCCGAGTTTAACGCAACCCAAGGACTGCCTTTGCGCGCCCTTGGGGACGAGGCGGTGGCCATGATGCAGACGATGATCTGGCCGGGCAATGTGCGACAGCTCAAAAACCTTGTCGAGCGGGTACTGATCCTTGGTGACGGCGCCGGCGATATCGAAGCCAGCGAATTGCCATCGGAAGAAGGGGCTGCAACAGATGACGGGCGGGTTGTTCTTTCGGGGGCTCTGGCAACGCTACCGCTGCGCGAGGCGCGCGAGGCGTTCGAACGCGAGTATCTGCTGACCCAAATCAACCGGTTTGGCGGCAACATCAGTCGGACGGCGTCTTTTGTTGGGATGGAACGCAGTGCCTTGCATCGCAAACTCAAATCCCTGGGTGTTGTGACATCCTCCAAGGCAGGGGCCCGCGTCGCGCATATCGACGAACCTGCCGAAGCGGCAGAGTGACGTCAGTTCACGATTTGAAAACCACCATCGGCGTTGCGGATGGCACAGCTTGACGGTGTAAGATCCGGCAGAACCGTCGTGTTGGCGGGGACCACGCGCGATTTGAGCTCTTCGTTGCATAGCGGGATTTCGACAAGCGTGTAGCCCCGATCGCCCATGCACATGTCGGTCACACGGGTGCGCAAGTCCTTGTTCACGTCCACGGTGTAAACCCCGCCATCCGCCCAGTAACCGGGAGTTTGGTAGCATTTTCCATAGCCGTCACAATGGCGATAGCCGGGATAGTACACCGGCGGGCGTTGGCGGATCTGGTTCGCCACGGGCGCGTCTTTCAGGGCGGCCACCTGACATGTCGTGAGGTCTCGGTTCAGTTTTGTGACCGTTTCGCCAGGTTTGTAATACATGCTCATCGGGCTGCAGGCCGCGAGCAGAGGAACCAAAAACGCAAACAAAACTCGTGATTTCTGCCACATTTGTTGCCTCCTGTTCCTCCGAAGGACAATTGATTTGACCCGTTCCCACCCTTCTGCCATTCAAAAGCTTCGTCAAGGCGTCCTTGGGAAGCGCGCATGAAGGTCATAATTTGCGGAGCTGGTCAGGTCGGATGGCAGATCGCACGCCATCTGTCCGGCGAACTCAACGACGTGACGGTTGTTGACAACAATCCCGATCTGGTGCGCCGCGCTACCGAAACGCTGGATGTGCAAGGCATCGCCGGATTTGCAAGCTACCCGGATGTGTTGGACAGGGCCGGGGCGCGGGACGCTGATATGATCATCGCCGCGACGCACTCGGACGAGGTGAATATGGTCACCTGTCAGATTGCCCATTCCATTTTTTCGATCAACCGCAAGATCGCGCGCCTGCGATCGCAATCCTATCTGACCGCGATCTATTCGGATCTGTACCGCCGGGATCACTTGCCGATTGACGTGGTGATCAGTCCTGAACGCGAGGTGGCCGAAGCCGCGATGCAGCGTTTGTCGGCCCCAGCGGCGTTCGATACGGAAACATTTATGGATGGCAAGGCCCAGATGCTGGGGATCACGCTGGATGCCGACTGCCCGGTCATCAATACGCCTTTGCGGCAACTGACGGATCTGTTTTCCACGCTCAGGGTCATGGTTGTCGGCATTCGTCGCGACGGAACGCTGTTCGCACCCGAACCCAACGACCAACTGTTTGCGGGGGACAATTGCTATGTTTTTGCGCATCGAGACGATGTGACCCGGTCGTTGGAGGTTTTTGGCAAAACACAGGGCAAACAGGAACGGGTCGTGATCGTTGGCGGGGGCAATGTGGGGCTTTCGGTCGCGCGGGCGCTGGAAAAGCGTGAAACCCGGGTGCGTGCCAAGGTCATCGAACGGAACATGACTTGTGCGGAACGTGCGGCAACCGCTCTGGAGCGCACAATCGTCCTGCACGGCGACGGTTTGGATGGGGCGCTGCTGCAAGAAGCCGGCATTTCACGGGCCGATGCCATGTTGGCCGTAACCGACGATGATAAGACAAACCTGTTGTCCGCGGTCCGTGCGAAAGCCGCCGGGTGCCCGATGGCGATTGCCCTGATCAATGATCCCACGCTGGTGCCGATGATGGGCCCTTTGGGGATCGATGCCTATATCAACCCGCGGGCAACGACAGTCAGTTCGATCTTGCGGCATGTGCGCCATGGCCGGGTCCGCGCCGTTTACTCGATTGGCGATGCCGAGGCCGAAGTGATCGAGGCAGAGGTGCTGTCAACCTCGCCCATGGCCGGAAAAATGCTGCGGGAAATCGACTTTCCCGAAGGCGCACTGGTCGGCGCCGTGATGAAAAACGGAGAGGTGCAAAGACCTGTTGGCAAGTTGCGGGTCGAGGCCGGCGACGTCATCGCCATATTTGCGATGGCCAATGATGTGCGCGAGATCGAGCGGCTGATGCAGGTCTCGATCGACTACTTCTGATCATGCCCTCACAGCCCAAGCCCGGCCTGTTCCTTCGACTGCCGCTGTTCTTGTTGATCGCGGGGCTCGCGGCGGCATCGATGATCGTACCAACGCTGCATGCCATGTTTCTTGGCAACGAAGGCGTGGCGCGGGCGTTTTTCTATTCGGGCACCGCAGGTTTGGTGGTTGTCACGCTGGTCTCGCTCGCCGAAGGCACCCGGGCCAGCCATCATCATCCCCTGACACAGCTGTTTTCATTGTTGGGCACCTTTGTCCTGTTGCCGCTGTTTTTGGCTTTGCCGATCTATGACGTTTTGAAAACCACCAGCTATTTCAACGCCTATTTCGAAATGGTCAGTGCGCTGACAACCACCGGGTTTGAAACGTTCGACCCGGCTCGGCTTGGGCCCACGCTGCATTTGTGGCGAGCGCAGGTGGGATGGATGGGGGGGCTTTTGATGTGGATCGCGGCCTCGGCCATTCTGGCTCCGCTCAGTCTTGGCGGGTTCGAAGTCACGGCGCGTGGCCAACCCGGGCGGGCTGATGTGGGCCCCGGGCAGCAGGCCCAAACCGATCCGCGCGTGCGGCTGTTGCGGGTGACGCGGGCCCTGCTGCCGGTTTACGGCGGGCTGACAGGGGTGATGTGGGTGTTGCTTCTTTTGTCCGGGGAAGAGCCGTTGGTCGCGGTGACACACGCGATGTCTGTCATGGCCACCTCGGGCATTTCCCCGATCGGCGGGGTTGAAAACGCGGCCAGTGGTTTTGCGGCCGAAGGCGTTCTATTCCTGTTCATGTTGTTTGCTTTGTCGCGCCTGACTTTTTCTGCGGACACGGTCGCAAAGGGGCAGGGCAATCTGCTGATAGATCCCGAATTCCGGACTGGCTTGTTGCTGGTTTGCGCCGTTCCAGTGCTGCTCTTTTTGCGGCACTGGTTCGCGGCGTACGAAGTTTCAGAGCAGGATAACTTCGAAGCTGGCTTGCGCGCGTTGTGGGGGGCTGCGTTCACCGCGTTGTCGTTCCTGAGCACGACAGGATTTGTCAGCGCGGATTGGGATAGTGCGCAAGCGTGGTCCGGTCTTGGAACGTCCGGATTGATCTTGATGGGGCTGGCCTTGATCGGCGGCGGCGTTGCGACGACGGCGGGGGGGGTGAAACTGCTGCGCGTATATGCGTTATACTTGAACGGCTTGCGCGAAATGGAGCGATTGGTGCACCCGTCGTCGGTGAGCGGCGCACGCGCCAACAGCGGCCGAATTCAGGCCAATGGCGCGTTTATCGCGTGGGTGTTCTTCATGTTGTTTGCCATGTCTCTGGCTGTTGTCACTCTGGCCTTGGCGATACAGGCTGTGTCGTTTGAAGAGGCATTGCTTCTAAGTGTCGCAAGCCTTTCAACAACAGGTCCGCTGATCGAGGTTGCGGCGGAAAATACCGTTCGATTGACCGAATACAGCCTCGGTGCAAAGGCCGTTTTGTGTGCGGCCATGGTTTTGGGGCGGCTTGAAACACTGGCAATCGTTGCTTTGTTAACACCAAATCTATGGCGCAGCTGATTGGGCGGGTTGACACTGCTCGTAAACGCTTGGATTTATCGGGTGGAACCTTGGGGCGTGACAATACATAGTGGTCGGGCTGCAAGGCGCGTTGGTCCGCAATGCGTAACAAGAACAAAAGGCGAGACAAAAAGAATTATGGCTTCGGACAGACAAAATCTTCAGGATGCATTTCTGAACCACGTCAGAAAAACAAAGGTCCCGGTTACAATATTTCTGATCAACGGGGTCAAACTTCAGGGCGTGATCACTTGGTTTGATAATTTCTGCGTGCTGCTGCGCCGTGATGGCCAGTCGCAGCTCGTGTACAAGCACGCCATTTCGACCATTATGCCGGCACAACCCATCAGCCTTTACGAGGGCGAAGACGCTTCTTGATGGAACATGAAAGGGGCCGCACCCGGGCTTGGGTGTTGCACCCTGATATTCGTACTGACGAAAACCGGCGCGACCCGGGCCCCGCATTGGAAGAGGCCGTGGGCTTGGCCGTGGCGTTGCCCGATCTCGATGTGATCGGCGCCGACGTTGTGCGCCTGTCCAAGGCGCAGGCCGGGCTCTTGTTTGGCTCTGGCAAGATCGCCGAACTGAAGACCCTGTTCCGTGACAATGAAATAGAACTGGTTCTTGTGGACGGGCCGGTGACGCCGGTGCAACAGCGCAATCTCGAACGGGAGTGGAAGGTCAAGATCTTGGATCGTACGGGTCTGATCCTGGAGATTTTCAGCGATCGCGCCCGCACCCGCGAAGGCGTGCTGCAAGTCGAAATGGCCGCTCTCAGTTATCAGCGGACGCGACTGGTTCGGGCATGGACGCACTTGGAACGGCAGCGTGGTGGGCTGGGCTTTGTCGGAGGGCCGGGGGAAACCCAGATCGAGGCCGACCGTCGGGCGATCGACGAACAATTGGTCCGGTTGCGCCGGCAATTGGCAAAAGTGGTCAAGACCCGCAGCCTGCACAGAGCCTCGCGCGCCAAGGTCCCGTATCCAATAGTGGCGCTTGTCGGATACACGAACGCCGGAAAATCGACTTTGTTCAACCGGTTAACGGGCGCGCGCGTCATGGCAAAGGATATGTTGTTTGCCACCTTGGATCCTACGATGCGTAAGGTTGACCTGCCAGATGGACCCGAGGTGATCTTGTCAGACACGGTGGGATTCATTTCCGATCTGCCAACAGAACTGGTGGCGGCCTTTCGTGCGACATTGGAAGAGGTTATGGGCGCTGACCTGATCTTGCACGTCCGCGACATTTCACATGCCTCTTCGGACGAGCAGGCCCATGATGTGGATGGCATCCTGGCCGCCCTTGGCGTCGACGAGACACGCCCGACATTCGAAGTCTGGAACAAGATCGATGTTCTGGATGACGAAGCGCGCACAGCCTGCATGGCCCGATCAGACCGTCGCGATGACGTGTTCACCCTGTCGGCGCTGACCGGCGAAGGCGAAGGCAAGCTGTTGGCTGCCATCGCCCAGGCTCTGGAAGGGGTCCGCAGCGAGGCGGAACTGCACTTGGATTTTGCAGATGGGCGTAAGCGCGCCTGGTTGTTCGAACAGGATGTTGTAAAATCAGAAACGCAAACGGATACGGGTTTTTCTGTCACGGTGCACTGGACGGAAAAGCAAAAAGCCCAATTCGCAGCGCTTTAGCGCGGCACCAATTGCGTCACGCCCACGGATGCTGCAGCGGCAAGATCACGGTCAAGCGACATCGGAATGTACTCTCCACGCCGCCAAAGCTGCGCAAGATCGTCGTAATGCCGGGACAAGAAGTGTCCGGATTGCCCGGTCGAGGTCACAAAAACCGAGCTGTCAGGGTCCGCGAAGTCATAAACACCCCTGAACCCGGCGCCGTGCACGTTCAGGAACGGGTTGGGCCCGGTACCCAAGGTTCGGCCTCGCTGCAATGTGTTGTCGCCACCGCTGGTGGATTGCCGAATGTTGACGAAGTAGCGCAAGATCGGAACCTGGCCGAGGACGGGATGGTCATGCGTGGCCTGGTGCGCGTCGCCCCAGCGTAACGACTCCAACGCGGACCCATAGGTTTCCCCGATCCAGATCAGCGCATCGTCCAAGGCAATCCGGGCCATGTCGGAACACCGCTCGACCGGTGCGCTTTGTTGCACATCGCACCAAATCGCCGCGCCATCGATATCCTTGAACACGCGTTCTATGAACAAAGGTTCGACATGCACAAATTCATCGGCGAGCGGGCCCAATTCGTCGCGGATTAGGCGTTCTTGCAGGGCACGGACCCACGCAGCATAGATCAGGGGCTCTGGCAGATGTTCATTCATTTCACCATTCCAGTTCGCCAGCAAGGCAAGCGCCTTCTGGCGCTGCCGATCCAACGTGCCGTCTGGCGCGGACTGCCCCGTGAACCACAGCTCGGAGCCGATCAGTGGCAGCAGGGCGCGTGCCGTAAAACTCACCCGATCCAGTTGCGCCTCGATAAAGCTGTCGCGTGTATGAACTTGGCGAGACTGCATCAGACGCTCCCAGCGGTTGATACGCTGCGTGTCGCCCCAACTGTAGGAAACATGCGCCGGAAATGGCCGATCGATCATCTTGTTGTTTGTATTGCCAAGGATTCCGCCTTGTGGTGCGACAAAGGCTGGGTTGGTCAAATACGCCATGCGACCGTTCCACCGATTTTCCGGGCGCCAACCCTGGCTGGGATAGCGGCCCCGGCTTTGATGCATAGCGTCGCGTCGGGGTACCGCACCGATCAGTTTCATTGCGATCGTGCTTTGATCGACCAGTGACAGGTTCAAAGCAGGCGCAAGATAGGCCTCTGATGTCGCGATTGCATCGGCAACCGAGGCGGCTTTCATCAGGTTCAGCGTTGCGGTCATCGACGTGTCGCGCGGGCTGAGGATGGTCCAGGACACGGACACAACGTGGCCCGGTGGAGTGATCGCAGCAAGATCGTATTGGCTGCCTGGCAGGACGGGGCCGTTTTCTGTCCATCTTAGGGTCAGAGTGACCGGTGGGCTGTCTTTGATTTCAATGATCGACGGGCGTTGCGAGAACGGCTTGTAGCCATCGGGCGTCAGGTATTCCTCGGGATTGTCCGGGTTCAGTTGTTCGATGAACAGGTCCTGGTCATCGACATAAGCCGATGTCACACCCCAGCCCATGCGGTCGGTTCGACCAGCCAATACCGCCGGTATACCCGGAATGGTCGCCCCGATAACGCCGCCGGACTCCAGCTCCAACCGAGCCAGGTACCATACGGATGGCGCAGAAAACCCAAGATGCGGGTCATTGGCCAACAATGTGCCGCCAGAGGCTGAGCGTGTGGGCGCCGCGCTCCACGCGTTAGAGGCGCCGCCAAGACCGCGCGACGGAATTGGTGACAGGGAACTCGGCGCAGGTGAAGAAACATCCACATACCGCGGCAACCCCTTGAATATGCTGGCGTATTCAGGAAGCGCTGCAAGGCCGTCGCCGGGGACATCAGGCAAGATATCGACCAAGCGGTCCGGATCACCCAGAATAAGCGATGTGCGGGCGCGCAGAACTTCGTTCTGCAACTGTTCCGTCAGTTGCAGCCCCATCAGCTTGATAATGGCAATGGAGTCTGCGGGTCGCCACGGGGCGACGGGGGCGTTGAACAGGAACATTTCTGGCGCGCCACGACCTAAAGCCTGCTCGTTGATTTCGTTCAGCCGCGCATTTACGCCCGCGGCATATGCCTGAAGAGCGGCGCGGGTTCCTGCATCTTGCACTTGTACGGATTGCAAGGCCAACCGGTGCAGATCTAGGCGGCGCATCAGGGAATCGATTTGAACGGTGCGGGGGCCGAAAATCTCTGACAAGCGCCCTTGGGATGTGCGCCGCAGGATGGTCATTTGCCAAAGTCGGTCTTGTGCATGTGCGTAGCCGCGCCCAAAGAATGTATCCGCGTCGTTGGGTCCGCAAACATGGGGGACATTGGCGTTGTCGCGGATAATTTCCACAGGGCCAGCCAGACCGTCGACTGGCACGCGATTGGTGTAATCCGGCAGCGATTGGGCCGCGAGGTAGTACACCAGCGCCACGCCCAGCACGATCAAGGCCACCAGCCCCGCAGTCAGACGAAGCAACAGCCGAAACACAACCGCCATCAAGAACCTCTCACTTGGTCGGGGCGTTGACCCGCTCGCCCGGCCTGTTAGCTATGGGCTGACATTATTGCATCGTGAAACGAGGGGAAAGCCTATGGCAACCGTAGCGTTCTTGGGATTGGGGGTCATGGGCTATCCGATGGCCGGGCATTTGAAGAAGGCTGGTCATGAGGTGGCTGTTTACAACCGGACAACGGCGAAGGCGGAAGCCTGGGTTGCCGAGTTTGGTGGCCAAATGGGCGTGACGCCGCGCGACGCCGCCTCGGGGGCGGAATTTGTTATGTCCTGCGTCGGCAACGATGACGACCTGCGAGGCGTGTGCACCGGCGATGACGGGGCGTTTGCGGGCATGTCGGGCGGGTCCGTGTTTGTTGACCACACCACCGTTTCTGCCGCTGTGACGCGCGAACTTTATGCCGAAGCCGGCGCCGCACAGATCAGTTTCGTTGATGCGCCGATTTCGGGCGGGCAGGCGGGCGCAGAAAATGCGGTGCTCAGCGTGATGTGTGGCGGGGATCAGGGGGCATATGATCGCGCGGCCCCGATCATTGACGCCTATGCCCGGATCTGCCGCAGAATTGGCGATAGTGGCGCCGGCCAGATGACCAAGATGTGCAACCAGATCGCGATAGCGGGACTGGTCCAGGGGCTGAGCGAAGCGTTACATTTTGCCGAAAAAGCCGGGCTTGACGGCCGCGATGTGGTCGAGGTCATCAGCCAGGGTGCGGCAGGCAGCTGGCAAATGTCCAACCGCTACGAAACGATGTTGGATGATCATTTCGAACATGGTTTTGCGGTGGATTGGATGCGCAAGGATCTTGGCATCTGCTTGGATACGGCGAACGAAACGGGCGCCAGCCTGCCTGTGACTGCGGTGGTGGACCAATTCTACAAGGACGTTCAGAAGATGGGCGGCGGACGTTGGGACACATCCAGCCTGTTCAAGCGGTTGCGCGCAATGGGATAGACCGAAAGGCCCGCAATTTGCGGGCCTACTTTGGGTTGGCTCGGATCACGGAATGATCCGCGTGTACTTGCCGCCTTCCAGCGATGCACCAAGGCGTAGGCCGGCTTGTGCAAAAATGGCGGCCAAGACCGGTGTCAGCAGCGTGTTGCTGTCGGCTGCAACGGAATCGCCTTGGTTGTTGATGACGTATTCGATATCGGCGCCGACGGTCCAACCCGGCGCGCGCCGGAAGTCCATCAAGGCATCATCCGTCATGAAGAACAGCACATGGGCGTATTGCTGAGCCCCGATTTGCAATCCGGCGCTGGCTTTGGTGTTCGAGTAGTAATCGACCGTCGTGCCATTGATCCGCAGTGCCCCGCGACCATAGCCGCCGCCAAAGCCGAATCCGGCCTCGGTTAAAAGGGGCATCACAAGCATGCCCGACGATTTTTCGGCCAGATCAACCGTGTTGGGGTACTCGATATACATCTGGTTAAGCGTGGCATCGACCCGCGCATCGATTGTCTGCGCGCCCGTGCTGCCCACGCCATTGCCGCACGCGGCCGTAACGGAAAGCCCAGCCAGCCCCAAGGCAAAGCCGCGCCTGCTCCAATTCGGAGAAGAGATGTGTGTCATTGTAACTGCCTGCTCATAATTGCCCGCTCATACCGGTTTCCCCGGTTTAAGAAGAACTATACGCGCATTGCGCCGCCCTGTCACGTGTCAAGCAGTAGGCTTGGGCAAGAAGACGCCCACAATATCATGTGATCTTCAGGCCGTGTTCAACAGCTTTGCAACATCCGGGGCAAAGTAGCTCAATACCCCGTCGCAGCCAGCGCGCTTGAAGGCCATCAGGCTTTCCATCATGATCTTTTCGCCGTCGACCCAGCCGTTCTGCGCGGCGGCCTTCACCATCGCGTACTCGCCGGAAACCTGGTATGCATATGTCGGAGCCCCAAAGGTATCTTTCACGCGCCTGCAGATATCCAGATAGGCGATGCCCGGTTTTATCATCACCATGTCTGCGCCTTCCGTCAGATCCCGTTCGATCAGGCGCAATGCCTCATCCGAATTGGCTGGATCCATCTGATAGGTCTTCTTGTCGCCCGTCAGGGCCCCAGACGCGCCAACCGCGTCGCGAAACGGTCCATAGAACGCACTGGCATATTTCGCCGCATAGCTCAGGATCATGACGTTCTGGTGGCCTTCGCTTTCCAGCGCCTGCCGCATGGCCCCGATCCGGCCGTCCATCATGTCGGACGGGCCAATGATATCGGCGCCGGCGTCAGCCTGGGCCAGAGTCATCTTGACCAGCGCCTCGACCGTGCGATCGTTTACGATCTCGCCG
>CAWUIW010000036.1:0-17236 GCA_963922515.1 uncultured Rhodobacterales bacterium
AGCGACACGGCATCTGTGCGCGCCGCATCTTTGGCCGCGCCCGCGGTCTGCGGCCCGATCGCCCCGTCAACGGACATTGGATAGCCCATGTCACACAAAAGCCGCTGCAGGATTTTTACAGCATTGGCGCCCGCGTTGACATACATGTCAAAAACACTGGCGTGCAGCGCCGGCGGCAAGGTTTCGATGCCCGGCCGCTCGAAGTAATGCGCCACGAAAATGTCGATGGCCTGATCCACCGACAATGCCCGAACGTCGGCTTCGTCGACGACGCCATCATCCGTCAGATCCAGACCCAGCCGCCGCATCGTGTGAATTGTGACGCCATAGTTGGTCGCCCCGCCGGGGTCATCCGGATCGTTCACGAAACCGCCTTCCCGGCGGACGATTTCCTGTGCAATTTTGCGAACCGTTTGCATAACGCGATCTCCGCCTGTGACGCAGCACACAGTCGCGCAAATCTGTTAAGTTTGGTGCACGGCGGCGTGCGGTGGGTTAACCTTCTTCGCCCGCGTCGTCGCCCTTGTAGACGCCTTGTTCCTTCAAAGCGTCAATCACTTCTGCCGGCATGTATGTTTCATCATGTTTGGCAAGTATTTCAGTGGCTTCAAATACACCATTCACGTAACGCCCAGTGCCTACCATGCCTTCGTTTTCTGCAAACAGATCGGGCAGTACACCTTCAAACACCACCGGAACCGTGGCGCCACCATCTGTTACGCTGAAGCGTACCGCGGTCCCCTCGCCCCGCACGATGCTGCCCTCTTCAACCAATCCCCCCAAGCGAAACACCTCGGTTGGTGCGGGGGGTTCGGCCATGATCTGGCTGGGCGCGCGGAAAAAGTTGATACCGTCGCGCATCGCGTAGCCGATCAATCCCGTGGCAACGAGCAAAGCCACGACGGTCAGCAAAATGATTTGAATACGGCGTTGTTTCTTCAAGCTTTTCATTGCTGTCCCTTAGGGAAATACAGGTACGTTCATCAGCCCATCGGTTTCGTCGTAGCCCAGCATCAGGTTGGCGTTCTGAAGCGCTTGGCCGCTGCTGCCTTTGGTCAGGTTGTCCAAGGCTGCCACAACAATTGTCTTGCCCGCAATCCTGTCTGGTACAACCCCGATGTGGCAGAAGTTGGATCCGCGGACATGATGCGTTGACGGCGTTTCCCCCATCGGAAGCATCAAGACGAATGGCTCGCTTTCATATTGCCGGGCCAGCGTCTGGTAAATGTCCCGGGCATCGCCCTTGACGTAAGCCGTCGCCAGAATGCCGCGGTTTGCCGGGATCAGATGCGGTGTGAATTGAATGTGCACCGGGCGACCGGCAACCTTGGAAAACTCCTGATCAAATTCCCCAAGGTGCCGGTGCGCGCCACCAACTGCATAGGCCTGGTAGCCTTCGCTCAATTCCGCATGCAGGAGATTCTCTTTGAGACTGCGCCCGGCACCCGACACCGCACATTTCAAATCCAGAATGATGTCATCAAGGTCGATGACACCGGCCGCGATCAGCGGGCGCAACATGTACTGCCCAGTGGCGGCGTTGCACCCAGTGCCCGCAACGAACCGGGCTTTTCGAATGTCGTCCCGGTAAAACTCTGTCAGGCCATAAACTGCCGTTTCCTGAAGGGCGATGGCCGCGTGCGGGTTGCCGTACCACTTTTCATAGGCCTCGGGATCACGCAGCCGAAAATCGGCGCTCAGATCAATAATGCGCAGGTGATCAGGCAGTGACGGGATCACGGCCTGGCTGGTTTTGTGCGGCAACGCGCAAAAAACAAGTTCGACATCCGCAAAGTCAATGTCGTCGATCTTTTGCAGCAACGGCAAATCGAGGTGACGAAGATGGGGAAACACCTGATCCATCGGCAGACCCGCCTTGCGGTCTGCGGACAGCGCGGTGATGGTTATGCCGGAATGCTGTGCAAGCAACCGGATCGTTTCGGCGCCGGTATAGCCAGAGGCGCCCAGAATTGCGATTTTATGGGTCATGTGAGACCTCGAGTAACTATCTTGTCAGAGAAGTGAGGGGCCAGCCCCCGGGTTCAAGCGGCGGTGAATGTGATCTGTCGTCGCAGAAACTGGGTCGCACGATCGCTGACCCGCGCAGGATCGCCAGTGGTTAGAAACCCCGATGGGCCAGCACCGAGCATTTCTGGACGGCGCTGTAGGTAATCCGACAAGGATTCTGCCACCAAATGGCCTTGGCTGAAAACCTGAACATCGTCCCCCAGCGCGGCCTGAAACACCTCTTCCATCAGCGGGTAATGCGTGCAGCCCAAAATGGCGGCCTCGGGGTTCGGCATTTTGCGTCTCAGCGCGTCAACATGACTGCGCACCAGCGCTTCGGCCAGGATCATGTCCCCGTCTTCAATTGCGTCGACCACCCCGCCGCACGCCTGCGCTTCCACATCGCCACCGATTGCGCGGAACGCCAATTCCCTTTGAAACGCCCGGCTGGATACAGTTGCCGGAGTTGCGAACAGGGCGACATGTTTTACGGCCACTTCGCGTGGCGGAGAATTGTCACCCCAGTTTCGTTCCGTAAGCGCCTCGATCAACGGTACAAAGACACCCAACACGCGTTTGCCTTCCGGTACCCCGGCTTCTTGCATACGCCGCAAAGCCGCCGCGCTGGCCGTGTTGCATGCCAGGATCACAAGGTTCACGCCCCGATCCCATAAGTCGTACACGGCCTTTTTGGTCAGATCATGGATGTCGTCCGCATCCCGCACCCCATACGGCGCATGCGCACTGTCAGCATAGTACAGGAAATCCACATCCGGCAGGCGCTTGGCCGCCGACGCAAGCACGGTCAATCCTCCGAGACCGGAATCGAAAATTCCAACTGCCATGATCGCTGCCCCTTTAGGCGCGGTGCCGTTCCTCAAACTCAAACCCGTAGTCGAGGGATTTGAGCGGTGTTGGCGACAGCTCATAAGTTGCTTTGCGCAGATAGTCCATCATCGCGCGCGCGTCCTTGGACAAGGGATCCAGCGTGTCACGCTCCAGCGGCTTGCCGATCACGACCCGCACGGGCGAGTCCACCTTTTTCTTGAACTCACGGATCAGCAGGCCCATGCGCAACGTGTAGTGCAGGTGGCTGGCCACGCTGAAAAGACGGGTGTTGTGCCCGTCGAAATACACCGGGACCACGGTGGCATTGGATTTCGCAACCATCCGCGCCGTAAAACTGCGCCAGCCCGGATCGATCGGCTGCGAAAACGGTTTGGCAGATGTGCTGACCGTGCCACCAGGAAAAATGCCAATCGCACCGCCGTCGCTCAGGTAGCTGAGCGCGCGTTTGCGGGTTTCGATGTTGAGTTTGACGGCTTCTTTCGTTTCATCAAACGAAATCGGCAGGATGATGCGGTTCAATTCTTCCGCCTTGCGGAAAACCCGATGCGCCAAGATGCGAAAATCACCACGAACTTCCGACAGGATGTGGCCCATCATCAGGCCGTCCAGAATGCCGTACGGGTGGTTCGCAATCAGGATCAACGGGCCCGTTTTCGGGATGTTGTCCAGCGACCCCCCGGCCACGTCCAGTGACAGGCCGTAGCGTTCAACCATGACGGCCCAAAAGTCGCGTCCGGCGGCAACTTCGCGTTCGTATCCATCAGCGCGCTTGATCAATCGCAGCCGCCCGGTCGTGTTCTCCATCAGGCGGATCATCGCGCGTCCGCTTTTGGTTTCTGCAGAGTGGGCGTAGGATATGTCGCGGGCGACTTGACGACGCGAAGGCATTGAAATCTCCAGATTGCGCTGGCCGGTAAATAGGATGCGAACCCCGGCTTGCATAGCCCTTATGACAAAGCGGTGACCGAATTATTCCGCCGCTTGCGCCAAAGAAGCTCCTCCATCCTTCAACGCGGCAAGCAATTCTTCCCTTCTTTTCGAAGCCTTAGCTTCGTTCGCCATCTTCACCGGACCAAAGCCGCGGATCTGCAAGGGCAGCTCGGCCAGAGCCGTGATGATATCGGCATTCGTCGCATCGAGCGTTGGCAGGACGGCTTTCATGTCCGCTTCGTACTGTTTGATCAACGCCCGCTCCATGCGGCGTTCATCGGTGTAGCCGAACACGTCCAGCGGTGTGCCGCGCAGAACCTTAAGCACCCGCAGCAGCTTTAACGGCGTCGTCATCCATTCGCCGAACACGCGCTTTTTCGGGCGACCGTCTGGCCCGGTCCCACCGAGAATGGGCGGGGCCAGATGAAAGGTCATTTTCAACTCGCCATCGAACTCGGCCTCGGCCTTTTGTCGACTGGTCAACAAGAGCCGCGCGACTTCGTACTCGTCCTTGTAGGCCAAAAGCTTGTGATATCCTTTGGCCACGGCCTCTTTCACTGCACCATCGGCGATACCCTCCAGCAGGCGCTGGTACCGCTTGGCCAGACGATTGCCTTGATACGCTTTGAGGTGTTCAGCCCGATACGCGATTTTGTCGTCCAGTGATTTCGGCAGTTCGATCACCTTGGGCTTCAGCAGTTCGGCTGCCTCTTTGGGGTACAGCACGGCCCATCGCCCGATTTCGAACGCGCGCAGGTTGCGCTCGATCGCCGCTCCGTTCAGTTCAATGGCTTGGGTCAGCGCATCATGTGACAAGGGGATCAGACCGCGCTGCCACGCGGCGCCAAAAATCATCATGTTGGAAAAGATGCTGTCACCCAAGGTTGTCTTGGCCAGATCCGACGCATCGAATAGCGCCACCCGGTCCTGCAGGCGGGCCTCGAGCGCCAGTGCCAGCCGATCGCTTGGCAAGGCAAACTCGGTATTGCGGGTAAAATCGCCCGTGATGATTTCGTGGCTGTTGACAACCGCCCCGGTGCGCCCGGTCCGTGTCAGACCCAAAGTCTTGGCGCCGGCCGAAACCACAAGGTCACCGCCAATCAACGCATCGCATTCGCCGGTCGCCACACGAATGGCACTGATGTCGTCGGGTCGGTTGGCCAAGCGGCAATGAATGTGCACAGCACCGCCCTTTTGCGCGAGGCCGGCCATTTCCATCATCCCGGCCCCTTTGCCGTCGATCTGAGCGGCCTGGGCCAGAACGGCCCCGATGGTGACCACGCCCGTGCCCCCAACGCCCGTGATCACCACGTTATGGGTGCCGTTGATCGCCGGCAAATCAGGCATCGGCAAGTCCGGCAAATCGAGATCTGTTGTTGCTTCTTTCCGTACCTTGGCGCCTTCGACCGTCACGAAGGAGGGGCAAAACCCTTTCACGCAGGAAAAGTCCTTGTTGCAAGAGGATTGGTCGATCGCGCGCTTGCGTCCCAGTTCGGTTTCCTTGGGCACAATCGAGACGCAGTTTGATTGCACACCGCAATCGCCACAGCCTTCGCAAATATCCGTGTTGATGAAAACGCGCTTGTCCGGGTCCGGGAACTGGCCGCGTTTTCGGCGGCGGCGCTTTTCTGCGGCGCATGTCTGTACGTAAATAATCGCCGAAACGCCCTCGTGCTGCGCAAAGGCAGATTGCACGGTCATGAGCTCGGCGCGTTCATGCGTTTCGATGCCTTTTGGGAACGCCGCGAAATCGACATCTTCTTTTTCATCGTAGACGACAGCGATGTTTTGAACGCCCATGGCCTGTATCTCTGCGGCGATGCGTTGCGGACTCAGACCGCCTTCGTTCATTTGGCCGCCTGTCATGGCCACGGCGTCGTTGAACAGGATCTTGTAGGTGATGTTTGTGCCAGCGGCCAACGCGGCCCGGATGGCCTGCACCCCGGAATGGTTGTATGTGCCGTCCCCGAGGTTTTGGAACACATGGTCCCGGTTTGAAAATGGGGCCTCGCCGATCCAATTGGCGCCCTCGCCGCCCATATGCGTATATCCCAGCGTGCTGCGATCCATCCACTGGGCCATGTAGTGGCAGCCAATGCCGGCATAGGCGCGGCTGCCGTCCGGCACCTTGGTTGAACTGTTATGCGGGCAGCCAGAGCAAAAATACGGCAGGCGGGCGGCGATGTCTTCGGCATTGTCGTTGCGGCGGGCTTCATCCAGTGCGGTCAGACCCGCTTTGATGCCGTCGGTATCGCGGCCTTCTTCGACAAAAATCTCACCCAGTTTTGTCGCGATCAATATCGGATCCAATGCGCCGCGGGTCGGGAACAGTTCTTCGCGGTGCATGGCCCCTGCCCCGCCCTTGTACCAACCGTAAACCCGTCGGCCGCGCCGGTCGTCAAAGATCGCCTCTTTGATTTGTACCTCGATGAGCTTGCGCTTTTCCTCGACCACGATGACCAGATCCAAGTCTTCGGCCCACTCATTGAACGTGGTCATGTCCAAGGGAAAGGTCTGACCGACCTTGTAGGTTGTGATGCCGAGCCGCTCGGCCTCTGCCTCGTCGATATTGAGCAGCGACAAGGCGTGCGTCAGGTCGAGCCAATTCTTGCCAGCAGCCACAAGACCGATCTTGGCGCCGGGCTTGCCCCAGACGCGTCTGTCCATCTTGTTGGCGCGGGAAAACGCCTCAGCCGCGAAACGTTTGTAGTCGATCACCCGGGTTTCTTGTTCATGCGGTGTGTCGACCAGCCGAATGTTAAGCCCGCCGGGTGGCATGTCGAACGCGGGCACGGTCAGCTGAACGCGATGCGGATCCCCGTCAACGACCGACGTCGCTTCGACCGTGTCTTTCATTGTTTTCAGGCCCACCCACAGGCCGCAAAACCGGCTGAGCGCGATCCCGTAGACCCCGTAATCGATGATTTCCTGCACGCCGGCCGGGCTGACGATCGGCATGTAAGCGTCTATCAGTGCCCATTCGGACTGGTGCAGCACGGTCGAGCTTTCGCCGGTGTGATCATCGCCCATGGCCATCAACACGCCGCCCAGTGGGCTTGTACCGGCCATGTTGGCATGACGAACCGCGTCGCCGGACCGGTCAACGCCGGGGCCTTTGCCATACCACAGACCAAAAACCCCGTCATACTTGCCTTCGCCGCGCAGCTCGGCTTGCTGGCTGCCCCATAGGGCGGTCGCGGCCAAATCCTCGTTCAAGCCGGTCTGGAAGGTGACGTTATGCGCCGCAAGATGCTTGGCGGCCCGCTGCATTTGCAGATCGACCGCGCCCAAAGGCGAGCCGCGATAGCCGGTCACAAACCCTGCCGTTTCGTGGCCAGCGGCCGCATCGCGCACCTGTTGAGTCAGCATCAAACGGACAAGCGCTTGGGTTCCATTGAGCAGTACAGGCGTTTTCGCCAGATCGAACCGATCGTTCAGCGAAATTTTCTCAGTACTCATCTCTGCGCCTCCCACACATTGATTTTTCCGCATTAGTATATATCGATATTAGGTCACAAATGTTGACCTGTATAGAAAAATTTTTCTTTTGTGATCGTCGGTGACTGATACAAGCGGGTCGCGTTGTTTGCGCAGTGAAGTCGCCACAGAATGGGCAAGAAAGTAACCAAATGGACTGGGACAAGCTTAGAATATTTCATGCGGTGGCCGACGCGGGGAGCCTGACCCACGCGGGCGATCGACTGAATTTGTCCCAATCGGCGGTCAGCCGCCAAGTCCGTGCCTTGGAAGAAAGCTTGAATGCCACCTTGTTTCACAGACACGCCCGCGGCCTGATTCTGACCGAACAGGGCGAGTTGCTGTTTGACGCCACGCGCTCGATGTCCAAGCGGCTGGAAGCCGCGGCCGCGCGCATTCGCGACAGCGAAGAAGAGGTGTTTGGCGAACTGCGGGTCACCACGACTTTTGGCTTCGGCACGCTTTGGCTCGCGCCGCGGTTGCCCAAACTCTACGAAGAGTTTCCAGATCTCAAAGTCGACCTGATGCTGGAAGAGCGCGTTCTGGATCTGCCCATGCGCGAGGCGGACGTGGCCATTCGCATGAAAGAGCCCAGCCAGGCCGACTTGATTCGCAAGCGGCTGATGAGCGTCCAGATGCGGCTGTTTGCATCGCGCACCTACTTGGATCGCGAAGGCATGCCAACGGATATCTCGGAAATGTCCAACCACAGGCTGGTGTGTCAGAACCCGGCATCGGCCCAGGTCGCTGCAGGTGCTGTGTTGGTACAAACGCTGATGACGTATAACCCACGATCATTGTTGACCGTGAACAACTACTTTGGGGTCCTGCAAAGCGTCGGTCATCATTTGGGCATTGGCGTATTGCCAGACTATGTGACGGAAGATTTCCCCGAATTGGTGCGCGTTCTGCCAGAGGTTGAGTCGTCTGAAGTGCCTGTTTTTTTGGCATACCCGGAAGAATTAAGGCATTCCAAGCGAATTGGGGCATTCCGGGATTTCGTGCAGAAAGAGATCATTTTGCACCGCAAACAATTGAGACAACTTGGAAAACTCTAAGATATGCACCAAGTGCATAGCAGCTTTGCTGCAACTGCAGCATAATCAGGGTTGATCGTTAAGAGGGTGGCTACTAAGTGAGCAATTGAAGCCGAACACGATTATTTGGTGATCGTCTTCAAACCTCCCTGTTGGACTTCGGCCGAGCTTAGCGCTCGGCCTTTTTTTTCTACAGCGATGCAGGAATTCCACACGCAGCAACAAAACCGCCTCCCCGACGCTGGAATGAAAGCATGTTTTGCAAAAGAGATAGGCAGAGCGCGCACCGACCGATAGGGTCTGATCAAAATCCATTGGGACAGGATGATTGATATGTTTGTCAGGTTTTGGGCTCTATTGCTTGCCGTTGTATGCGCGGTCGCGGTCGCGGCCCCCATCAGTGCGCAAATCCCGGGCGCCAGCGTGGCAAGCACATCGTCCTCGACAGACGACACAGCGCTGCCGGATCCGCTCACGCCGGAGGCCATCAACGAAATGGTCGCGCGTATGTCCGACGACGAGGTTCGGTCGCTTTTGCTAGAGCACCTGGACAGTGTGGCCATCGAGCAAAGCGGCGGCGCCCCGTCCGCCAGCCTTGTGGAGCGCGCACAGCTGCTCTGGACGGCCTTTGTTACCCCCACGCAAGTGGCCATTCAGGCTTTGCCCATTCTGGTCACACGCCAGCTTGAATCGTTTTCAAATTTTGCCGCGGCGCATGATGGTTTACCAGGCGTTTTGCAGCTCTTTGGCCTGTTAGCCTTGGCATTGGCCATAGCTTTTGGGGTCGAATTCGCGGCCACGCGTTTTGCTCAGCGGTGGCAGGGCGAGGAAGTTCCAGCAGATCAGGCGACGCTTGCAAGCTCGGCCAAATATCTGTTCCGCCGCTTTCTCCGGGAAATCCTCGGGCTGATCGTGTTTTATGTGGTTCTTCGCACGGTCGGAAGTCGCATACTGGCCCTGGACCAGATCGCCTTTGCCGCGCCGTTCGTCACGACCGTGATCTGGGTTCCGCGCCTGACTGCCGCCGTTGCACGCTTTGTGCTGGCCCCGAAACGCGCAGACCTGCGGCTGGTCAATGTTGACGACAAATGGGCCCGGTACCTGCACCGGAACTCTGTTGGGCTGATGCTGCTTTCGGGCTTTACGCTGTTCATCATCGCTTTCAACGCACGCAACGGGGTCCCGGCTGGCGAAACCCGGCTGGGTTTCTGGTTGGATTCGGCGGTTTACGTCTACATCGTGATCATCGCCTGGACCGCTCGAGAAGGTCTGAGTGACATTGTCCGCGGGACTGATCCCGACCGCACGTATTTTGATGAAAAGACGGCTGCGATCTATCCCTTCTACGCGATTGGCGTCGCCGCCTTGATGTGGGTCGTCGTTCAGATCCTGATCGGGCTGGAGCAGTTTGGCGCGATCCTGAACGGCGCGCATTACGCCACCATGTTCTGGCTGCTGATCGCCCCAACTCTGGATACCCTGATCCGCGGATTGGTGCGCTACCTTGTGCCGCCGATGATGGGTGAAGGCAAGATCGCCGAAGCCGCTTATCTGGCAACCAAGCGCAGCTATATCCGGATCGGTCGGGTGATCGTGGTGGGGCTCGTGGCGCTGATCATAGCCAATCTCTGGGGCATCGATCTGAGCAATGCCCGCGCCAACGCGAACAGCATCGCCGACAACATCATCGGGTTTGTTCTGACACTGGTTGTCGGCTATATCCTGTACGAACTGGTGTCCCTTTGGATCAACCGCCGGCTTGCGCGCGAATTCACCTCACAAGAAGAAAGCGCCGACCAGGTCGAAGGTGAAGGTGGTGGGGCTGGTGGTTCTCGCTTGACGACTGTTTTGCCCTTGGTACGGGTGACAGCGCAGGTTGCCATTCTGGTTATCTTCGTGCTGCTCGCACTTGGATCGCTGGGGATCGATATCACCCCACTGCTGGCTGGTGCCGGTATCCTTGGCTTGGCCATCGGTTTCGGTGCGCAGAAACTGGTGTCGGACATTGTATCAGGCATCTTCTTCCTGGTCGACGATGCGTTCCGCGTGGGCGAATATGTCGAGATCGGCGCGACGCGGGGCGCGGTGGAAAAGATATCAATCCGGTCCATGCAGCTGCGCCACCACCGCGGTGCCGTGCACACTATACCTTATGGCGAAATCCCGCAGCTGACGAACTACAGCCGCGACTGGGTGATCATGAAACTGAAATTCACTGTCCCGTTCGACACGGACCCGAACAAGGTGAAAAAGATCTTCAAGAAGATTGGCGCCGAAATGCGCGACGACGAAATGTTCAAGAACGATTTCATCGAACCATTCAAGTCGCAGGGTGTGTTTGAATTCGACGATGTGGGGATCGTGATGCGTGGCAAGTTCATGGCGCGTCCGGGCACCCAGTTCACCATCCGCAAGGAAATCTACAATCGCATCAAACGCGAGTTTGATGAAGCTGGTATTGATTTTGCCCGCCGCGAAGTGCGCGTTGCGATACCAGGGATGGAAGACATGGAAGACCTGTCCACAAACGAAAAACACGCCATGGGAGCCGCAGCCGGAGCTGCCGTGCAACACAGTGTTGATCAGCAAGAACAGGGAAAAACCTGACATCGCCATCGGCATTGTCCGGGCGCTGATTGCCGTGGCGGCCTTCGGCACAGCGCCCTTGCCCGCCACAGCAACCTCGATCCTGGCCGAGCAGACAGAGACGATGGAAGAGATCGACGAAACCAGCGTCGGTCTGCGGTCAGGGTCGTTCGTGCTGGCACCCATCCCGTTTCAGAATCCGGTGATTGGCACCGGCTTGGTGCTGGGGCTTGGCTATCTTTTCGACAACGGCGACGGCGCCAACACCTCGACGCTGGGCGTCGCCGCGGCAGGGTCAGACAATGGCACCCGATCCTACGGGGCTGTCGCCAACATCAACACCGCCGCAAACCGCTGGCGCATTCAGGCGTTGGCCGCGCGGGCCGATCTGAACTACGACCTTTTCGTAGCGGGAGTCCCGGTGCCGCTCACGCAAGAGGGCGTGTTGGCCCGCGGTCGGTTGATGTTCGGGTTCACCCCGGATTTCGCCGCTGGGGCGCAGCTGCGATACCTGGACACAACGGTCAGTGCAGCCTCTCTGCCCAGCGAAATTACACCCGATCTGAACATCGAAATCGCGAGCGCCGGGTTGGTCCTCGATTGGGATACACGCGACAGCGACGTCTACCCCAGAACCGGCCTGCATGTCTTTGCGTCCAGCCTGTACAACGAGGTGATCAGCGGCGCGGACCGTGACTATGTGAAGTCTTTCGGTACCTACGATCATTTTTTTGCGATTGCTGACCGCGCGGCCTTTGGAACCCGGTTTGCCTTGTGTTCCACAGAGGATGCCGCCCCGTTTTACGACGCGTGCTCGTTGGGGGGCACAGACGGGTTTCGCGGCTTTTCAAGCACCGAATTCATCGACAACACCTTGGCCTCTGCGCAGGCCGAATTGCGCGTCAAACTTGCACCGCGGATCGGGATGACCTTGTTCGCCGGCGCCGGATCCGTGGGCCGTACGCTGGGTGACCTCGCCACGTGGCGGCAGGCGGGCGGCGTCGGCTTTCGATACAGGATATCCAAGCAGTTTCCCGTCGATTTTTCGGTCGACTTCACCTTCAACGACCAGGACGAGCAGTTCACCTACATCTATGTTGGGCAGAGTTTTTAGCTTTGCCCTTTCCCGCCCCGCGCCCTTGGCCTATCAACGCCATGATCTGACAACGGGCCAGGACGGAACATCATGCAGGAACCAGCAATCACGCCAGAGGTGATTGAAAGCCACGGGCTGAAGCCGGACGAATACGCCAACATCCTGCGCATCCTGAACCGCGAACCCACATTCACCGAACTGGGCATCTTTTCGGCGATGTGGAACGAGCATTGTTCGTACAAGTCTTCGAAGAAATGGTTGCGCACCCTGCCGACGGACGGACCGCAGGTCATCTGCGGCCCTGGTGAAAATGCAGGCGTCGTTGACATCGGTGACGGTCAGGCGGTGGTATTCAAGATGGAAAGCCACAACCACCCTTCCTACATTGAACCGTATCAGGGCGCGGCCACTGGCGTCGGTGGCATTTTGCGAGACGTGTTCACCATGGGCGCCCGGCCGATCGCGGCGATGAATGCGCTAAGTTTTGGCGCGCCGACCCACCCCAAGACACGCCAGCTCGTGCATGGTGTGGTTGAGGGCATCGGAGGCTATGGCAACTGCTTTGGCGTGCCTACGGTCGGCGGCGAGGTTCGGTTTGATCCGGCCTATAACGGCAATTGCTTGGTCAACGCGTTTGCCGCGGGGCTCGCTGATGCGGACAAGATCTTTTACTCGGCAGCCAGCGGTGTCGGAATGCCGGTGGTCTACCTTGGCGCCAAAACCGGGCGCGATGGCGTCGGCGGGGCCACGATGGCCTCGGCCGAGTTTGACGATAGCATCGAGGAAAAGCGCCCCACTGTGCAGGTCGGTGATCCATTCACAGAAAAAAGACTGATGGAAGCCTGTCTGGAGCTGATGGCGACAGGCGCCGTGATTTCCATTCAGGACATGGGAGCCGCGGGGCTGACCTGCTCCGCCGTTGAAATGGGGGACAAGGGCGGCCTGGGTGTGAAGCTGGAACTGTCCAACGTGCCCCAGCGCGAGCCTGACATGACCGCCTACGAAATGATGCTGAGCGAAAGCCAGGAGCGGATGCTGATGGTTTTGCGCCCGGAAAAAGAAACCGAGGCGCGGGCCGTGTTCGACAAATGGGATCTCGACTTTGCAATTGTCGGCGAAACCATCGACGAGGACCGGTTCCTGATCCTGCACAACGGCGTCGTGAAGGCGGATCTGCCCTTGGCCACACTGTCGGGCAGCGCCCCGGAATATGACCGGCCTTGGCAGCCAACGCCCACGCCTGACATGATGGCCGACGTGCCAGAGATCGACCCGATCGACGGCTTGAAGGCGTTGCTCGCCGCGCCGAATTACGGCTCGAAACACTGGGTGTTCGAACAATACGACACGACAGTGATGGCAGATACGATGCGCCGCCCGGGCCTTGGCGCCGGCATTGTCCGGGTGCATGGAACAGAAAAGGCCCTGGCCTTCACATCAGACGTGACGCCTCGCTACGTGCGGGCCAACCCGGTCGAAGGCGGAAAACAGGCCGTGGCCGAGGCGTATCGGAACCTGACTGCTGTTGGCGCCCTGCCCTTGGCCACCACCGACAACCTGAATTTCGGCAATCCCGAGAAGCCCGAAATCATGGGCCAGTTTGTGGGGGCGATCCAAGGCATCGGCGCAGCATGCCGCCTGCTGAACATGCCGATCGTGTCCGGCAACGTGTCGCTTTATAACGAAACCGATGGCCAGGCGATTTTGCCCACGCCAACCATCGGCGCCGTGGGTTTGTTGACAGACGGATCGAATGTGATCGGCAACGAGATGCGCGATGGTCATCAATTGCTGCTGATCGGCGCCTCGGACGGCCATTTGGGGCAGTCGGCCCTGCTGGCAGAGGTGTTCAATCGCACCGATGGCGACGCACCACCGGTCGATCTGGACGCCGAGAAACACAACGGCGATTTCATTCGCGAGAGCCGGGAATGGATCCGCGCCTGTACCGACCTGTCGGATGGCGGGTTGGCTCTGGCCGCTTTCGAACTGGCCGAGCAGGCCGATGTTGGCATTCAGATCGATGCGGGCGACACCGCAACCTTGTTTGGCGAGGACCAGGCGCGCTACCTCGTGGCCTGCAACTTTGACACGGCCGAATACCTTATGGCGCAAGCGGCACAAGCTGGTGTGCCCATTGCCTGGGTCGGAAAATGCGGCGGCAATACTGTCAGGATTGGGGCAAGCGAGGCCACGCTGGACGAATTGCGAGAGATTTACAGAACCAGCTTTGAAGCCGCGGTCGCCTGACTTGCACGGACCATGCCAAGACCCTAGGTTCTGCTGAAACAATCCAAGGATCGAGCTGCCCCATGCCGATGCACGCCCACGAAATTGAAGAGTTGTTGCGCGAAACCTTTCCTGATGCCGAGATCCAGGTATCCGGATCGGATGGCGTTCACATGTCGGCCATGGTGATCGATGAAAGTTTCCGTGGCAAAAACCGGGTGCAGCAACAGCGGGCCGTATATGCCGCACTCAAGGGCAAGATGGATGGACCCGATGGCGACCTGCACGCGCTTGCTTTGACCACGAAGGCTCCCGAGTGACGTGGTTTTCGACCCTCTTCAGCGAAGGCTGGCCGGTACTGGCAAGTCTTGGCCTGATCCTGATCCTCACAATCGGGGCGCTGCGCCCCTATTTAAAGAAAGACCGCGCGCGGCGCGACCGGATGGAGCAAAAGCATGACTGACGCAAAGACGCAGATCGACGAAACCGTAAAAGCAAACACCGTTGTCCTGTTCATGAAAGGCACAAAGACAATGCCACAATGCGGGTTTTCCTCGCGCGTGGCAGGCGTGCTGAACTACATGGGTGTGGATTATACCGATGTGAATGTTTTGGCCGATGATGACATTCGCCAGGGCATCAAGGATTATTCCGACTGGCCGACCATTCCGCAACTCTACGTCAAAGGCGAGTTTGTCGGCGGCTGCGATATCATCACGGAAATGACCTTGTCGGGCGAGCTTGATACCCTGTTCGATGACCAAGGTGTTGGCTACGACAAGGATGCCGCCGAAAAAATCCGCGAAGCCAACGCCTAGGCGTCGGTCGACGCGCCGCTTTCTTCGACATCCGCGGCCAGCGCTTCGGCGCGGGCCGCCATTTCGGCCAATGCGTCCGTCACGGCGTTTGGCACCACGGGCACTTCGATGCGCTCCGGCTTTGGCGGCGGCATGTTCTGAAAGGCGTCAAGTTCCGCCTGCACATCGGCCAGCTGAGCCTCGACTTCCTTGATCCGGTCCTCGGTCGCGGCCGTTTTGTCAGCCAGCAACAGCCCAGCCATCAGGAGCATCCGCGCTTCGGGTATGCGGCCGATCTGATCCGACAGCACCTGTGCCTCGTCGTCCAGCATCTTGGCAGCAGATTGCAGAAAGCTTTCTTCGCCCTCTTGGCAGGCCACGTCAAACGTGCGGCCGCCGATCTGAATGGTCACTTCCGGCATCAGTGCGACTCCTCGTTTTCAGCATCCGGGAGGTCCGGCAGATGCGTGGCCGCGGCCGCCAGCAGCGGCTCAAGCTTGCCAAGAATGGCATTTGCCTCGGCGGCATCCGCATTGCGCGCAGCCCGCAAACCTTCGAGCTCTGCCAGCATTGCCTTGTTGATCAGGTGGGGCTCACCCACCCCTTCGGCGTTCGCATCCCGCAACGCGGCGTTGACATCCCGCAACTGGTCGTTCGCGGCGCGCAGTCGCTGCAAATCCTGATCAAACTGCGCCAGCATATCGCTTTGCTTGGCCACTTCCGATCGCAGCAGTTCCAGTTCTGCATCCTTGGCCGGATCCGAACCCGCGCTGTCTTGCAATGCCTCCAGTTCCGCCGCATGCTTTTTCTTCAACGCGCGCAGCCGTTCTTCCAGCTGCGCATTGGCAATTCTCTCATCTTCCAGCGCCGCAACCAACTCTGGGTCCGGCTCGGCTATTGTCTCGGGTTCTGCTGGTGCCGCGGCCTCGGCTGCCACTGACAATCGCTCTGTCAGCACATCCACGCCCGCACCGATCCTATCCAAGGCCGCTGCAATACGCGCTTGAAAGTCATCAATCTGGGTCATGCTCTTGCCTTCCTTCGTGCGGTTTTTTTGCTCGATGGCCCGCTCTGCCGTGCGAATCGTAAATTTTCCTTGCGCACGAGCTTACAAAAAGACTGCGCGAATTGCGCTTCCTTTGCAAACAAGGACTTGGCGCTCTGCGTTCACGCAATTTGGCTTGCATTGGCGAAAAAGGGAAATGTTATCGCTAACATTTTCGGCAGAAATCCCTGCTATGCGCGCTTGATCTTTGACGTTCGGCTGATATTGAACGCGAAACCTCGACGAGAAAAGGACGACGGACAGTGGATCTTTCTGCACTGCGCACAGCAAACCCGGATCACTGGTTGAAGGCGGCGGCCATCCGCGCACTGGCCCTTGATGCCGTGGCTGCCGCGAACTCTGGTCATACCGGCATGCCAATTGGCATGGCCGACGTGGCCACCGTGCTTTTTGAAAAGCACCTAAAGTTTGACGCAACCGCCCCGGATTGGCCCGACCGTGACCGATTTATTCTGTCGGCGGGGCACGGATCGATGCTGCTTTACGCGCTGCTTTATCTCACCGGCAATCCGCATATCACGCACGAAGAGGTCAAGAACTTCCGTCAGCTGGGCTCCAAGACAGCGGGCCATCCAGAGAACTTTCTGGCGCCGGGCATCGAAACCACCACCGGTCCATTGGGACAAGGCATCGCGAATTCCGTCGGCTTCGCCATGGCCGAAGAGGCGCAGCGGGCGCGGTTTGGTCGCAAGATCGTGGATCACTACACCTATGTCATTGCGGGCGACGGGTGTTTGATGGAAGGCGTCAGTCAAGAAGCCATCGCCTTGGCCGGGCGCCAAGAGCTGGGCCACCTCATCGTGTTCTGGGATGACAATAACATCACGATCGACGGCACCGTCGACATGGCGGATCGCACCGATCAGGTCGCCCGGTTCAAAGCCAGCGGGTGGCATGTACAGGCCATCGACGGGCATGACCCGGCGGCCATTGATGCCGCGATAGAAAAGGCAAAGTCGACACGCAAACCATCGATGATCGCCTGCAAGACACATATTGCCCTGGGCCACGCGGCTCAGGACACATCGAAAGGGCACGGCGCACTGACGGATGCGCAACAGTTGCTGGACGCCAAAGCCGCGTATGGTTGGCCGCACGGACCTTTTGAAATCCCGGCGGATATCAAGGCGCAGTGGGAAGAAATCGGCAGTCGCGGTGCGGC
>CAWUIW010000037.1:0-16536 GCA_963922515.1 uncultured Rhodobacterales bacterium
GATTGGCTCAGAAACCAAGACCTTCGTATTTCTTTTTGAACTTCGACACGCGACCGCCGGTGTCCATCAGGCGGGATGAACCGCCAGTCCAAGCCGGGTGGACCGAAGGATCAATATCCAGCGCCAGTTGGTCGCCTTCGTTGCCCCAAGTCGATTTCATTTGCACGATCGTACCGTCGGTCATTTTGACGTCGATGATGTGATATTCTGGATGGGTATCTTTTTTCATCACGTCGCTCCTTACGCGTCCGACGCGTCAGCATTGGCTGACTTCTTCGGTTTGTAGTTGGTGACTTCCGCGATGCGGGCGGATTTACCGCGGCGCGAGCGCAGGTAGTAAAGCTTGGCGCGACGTACGCGGCCGCGGCGGACAACAGTGATGCTGTCAATGTTGGTCGAATATAGCGGGAATACACGCTCCACGCCCTCGCCGAAGCTGATCTTGCGCACGGTGAAGGAACCGGCGATGCCTTCGCCGTTTTTGCGGCTGATGCAGACGCCTTCATAGTTCTGAACACGGGTGCGCGACCCTTCGGTCACTTTGTAGCCGACGCGAATGGTGTCACCGGCTTTGAAGTCGGGAATGTCTTTCCCGAGAGAGGCGATTTGTTCCGCCTCAAGCTGTGCGATCAGGTCCATCTGACCTACTCCTTAACTGCCCGCGGTTTGGTCCGCGAAGGTGGTGCCGTCTCAGAGCTCTTGGTCTTCACCGGGTCCGCTGATGCGCCCGCCAGAGGTAAGCCGCAGTTTGCTTGTCATGTGAGCGATGTTGCCAGGACCACGAGAAGAACCGCGCCGCAAAAACAACAAAGCCGTCCGATCGACTCCTGAAAGCCGCAGACGGGCGGTGTATAGGCAAGTTGCAGGGCGTCGGCAACCCTTATGATTATGCGCACATCGACAGATGGGCCTGGGCTGACTTTCGATTCCGGGCCAAGCGCGTGGTCAGCCATTTGGCTTTTCGACCAGAGGCGATGACCCGCGCGGGCACACGCGACAAGGGCCACAGCGCGGCCGGAAAGGCACGGCCGTCCGGATCGGAAAACAGTGCCAGATCCAGGAACTGGTCCGATTGCTCGGCCAGCAAAAGGCTTTCCGCATGGGTGCCGTTGGCGCATACAATCTCGTGCTCGTCCAGCAGCAGGTGCACATAGGTGAGCGGGTCACAGGACGTATCAAATTCGATCCCCGGCAACGCCGTAAGTCGGTGAGCGGCAACCAGGACTTCGGCACTGCCATACATTCGTTTGGCGACCAAAGCTCGGACCAAAATCCGATGTTGACGGGAGACGCGCAAATCGCGGTTAGGTATGCCGGGCCCCAAAGCATCGCGGCGAATGATCACCGCCCGCAATGCGATGTTGCGCTGCAACTCCAGTCGACTGTGCGCGCTATGTCCGACCCACTGGATGGGTTGCAGACCCCGATCCAGAGTTCGCACATGGTCGCCGACCCGTAACGCGTGGCACGGCACGGCACCGTTGCCCGTTTCAATAAACGTGTCGGCATGAAAACAGATGGTGCTGTCACCCGCATCAGCGGTGCCAAGTGACAAGTTGCCATTTATATCCCATTGGTAGCTTTCGCTGCTACTGATCACCGTGTGTTCAAGAATATTCTCGGACGACACACCGGGCAGATCGGCAGCCCCTTGTTGCGGATCAATGGATGGCAGGTTGTCGGCGCTGTAGAAATCGACAACTTCGCTGGTCGACGTGTTGGTGAGAGCAACGCCGCTGGCTTCATTGCTGTCGGCATCCGCGTTCCGAATGCCAAGAGGAATGGTGTAGACCGTGAAAGCCGGGTTGTCGGGATGGGGCGACCCGGAAAGAGAAGACAGGGTTACCTCGCCGGTCGGGATACCGGGAACTGGGTGAAGGTTGCCGTCCTCGTCGTACCCGCTGACAACAAAGTTTGCCGGGTTCTCGCCCGGGGCAAGGGTAACTTCAACGAACTCGTTGCCCGAATTGTTGCTGCCACGAAACTTGATTTCAGAGATGAACGCCATTGGCTCGTCTCTTGTCCTTATTAACCATCACTTGAACTCTGCTCGAGCCGTTGTCTCCCACATATTTGATAAGGCTTTGCCAATTCAGGGGAGTTATCCAAAAACATGCCGCAGTTTTGATGAGCCTGACAAGTATTGCGGGATCAGCGCGGCGCGCTTGTGTCTTTGTGGCACCGAAATAGTGAAATTCAGTCTTGGCGATCGTCGGATTTCGCTGTTTGCGCTTCAAATGCGTCCCATAAGTCGGGCCGCCTCGCCCGTGTGAGCTCTGCGCTGCGGGCCTTGCGCCAGTCGGCGATGCGACCGTGGTGCCCGGACATCAGCACATCTGGAATGCTGCGGCCCTGCCAGTTTGCCGGACGGGTATATTGGGGATGTTCCAGCAGACCGTTGGAAAAGCTTTCCTCATCAGTCGATGCTTCATTGCCCAGAACACCGGGTAGTAGGCGCACTGTGGCATCGATCAGGGCTTGAGCCGCTATTTCACCGCCGGTCATAACGAAGTCGCCCAGTGAAACTTCGCCAACGCCGTAGTGGTCCAGCGCCCGCTCATCGACACCTTCGAACCGCCCACATAACAGTGTGACACCATCGGCCGCGGCCAGAGCTTTCATTAGGCTTTGGGTCATTGGCTTGCCACGCGGCGACAAGTAGAACGCCGGCCAATTGCCATGTGCGCTTTGCTGTGCGTGTTCAAGGGCGGGTCCGACGACATCGGCGCGCAGGACCATACCGGCCCCACCGCCGGCCGGCGTGTCATCGACATTGCGATGTTTGCCGATACCAAACTGGCGCAAATCGATCGTGTCGAGTTGCCATAGGCCGTCTTTCAGCGCCTTTCCGGTCAACGAATGGCCCAGAACACCCGGAAACGCTTCTGGAAAAAGTGTAATGACGCGTGCTGTCCAGACGCCCGCGAGCTCCGGTGCTGGTGCCAGCAATTCGCGTGGTTTGAGCGTTGGCCGGATGGCCTTGCGACCATGCGACCGGGCACCATTTGTCATGGAAAGAGACCTTCGGGTGGATCGGCAACGATACGTCCCGCGTCCAAGTCAACGGTGGGTACAGCAACCAGAGTAAACGGCAACAGAACTGTGGCGCGCAGACCGGGACCATGTATTTCCAGCAAATCACTGGCGCCATGGTTCTGCACTGATTTGACGCGACCCAACACGGTGCCGCCGGTGTCGACCACTTCCAATCCGATCAAATCAGTATGGTAATACTCGTCGTCCGGTAGGCTGGGCAACTGATCCCGCCGCGCATACAGGCGAACGCCTTTCAGTTTGTCGGCTTGTTCTTTGGTTCCAATGCCTGTCAGTCGGGCAGCAAACCCATTCTTGATCGACCGCGTCAGCTTTAGGGAAAAGCTTTGCGCGCCGTCCTCCGTTGTCAGCGGCGCATATTGAGCGATGTCTTCCGGAGCCGCACAAAAGCTTTTCAGCCTGACCTCGCCGCGTACACCGTAGGATCCGGCTATAGCGCCAACACACACACGATCAGTCATGTGACCACCACGGGTCACACCGGTCGCCCGTTTCAGGGCGCCCAACCGGGTTCGCATCGGAAAGCACGCGAGAAGTTGAAAAATAGCACATGATCATTTCGACGGGGACGGCGCTCGGCCGTTGGCCATCGCCCCGCCCACCGTCCCCGGCAGAACTGCGTTACTCCGCAGCCGCTTCTTCGGCTGGTTCTGCAGCGGCTTCTGCTGCTTCAGCGGCTTTTGCGGCTTTCTCCTCGGCCCGGTCCTTGGCTTTCTGACCTGGCTCGGCCTTGTTCGGGTTGTTGCGTTCTTTTTTCTCCATGGCGCCGGCTGCTTCCAGCATGCGGGCCACCCGATCGGTCGGCTGCGCACCTTGGCTCAGCCAATGCTGCACGCGGTCCATATCCATTTTCACGCGCTCTTCGCTGTCTTTGGGCAGCAGCGGGTTATAGGTGCCCAGTTTTTCGATGAACCGGCCGTCGCGCGGCATGCGGCTGTCGGCCGCTACGATGCGATAAAACGGACGTTTTTTCGAGCCACCACGGGCAAGACGGATTTTCATGGCCATTGTTGTTATCTCCTTTGAATGGCGTCAACGGCGGGTCATCCCACCTTATTTTTGCTGTTTTTTGTGGTGCTGAATGACCTCAGCAATGATGAAGTTCAGAAACTTCTTGGCAAATTCCGGGTCAAGATCGGCCCGATTTGCCAGGTCTTCGAGCCGTGCGATCTGTGCGGCTTCGCGCGCAGGATCGGACGGGGGAAGGTCGTGGCTGGCTTTCAGTTTCCCGACAGCCTGTGTATGCTTGAACCGCTCACCGAGCGTGTAGACAAGGATTGCGTCCAGCCGGTCGATACTCTCGCGGTGCTCTTTGAGCAGTCCCGCAGCGCGTTGGGTGGCGTCAGTCAAGTGCCCATCCTTTCGGTTTGAAGAGCGGGTCAGCATAGTGGCCGATTTCCATTTCGATCCCGTGCGCCAATTGGGTCTGGCGCAACTGGTCCGGGCCTGGATGCCGATAAACGGCATCGTTGCCGTCGATTGTGGGCGCTTCGCGATCCTTTTCGGCGCCCAGCCGTTCAGCAAGGCGGATAGAAGCGAGGTTCTTGGGATCGATATAGCTGACGGCCCCGGGCCAACCGCCCTTGGTATAAAGATAGTTGCGCGCAGCATGCGTCGCTTCCAGGGCATACCCGTGTCCCGCGGCATCCGGCCAAATGACCCAGGCGATTTCAGCCTCTGGCCATTTCGCAGGCTGCCAGCCACCGGCCATCCCATAGGTTTCATCGGTGACCTTGTCGTGGATCATCCACATGCCAAACCCGCGGATTTGCCAATGGCCAATCTCTGCGGCGTAGAGCATCCAGGATTCATAGGCATTGAGCGGGCCGCCCATGAAGCGGGCGCGGTAGCTGGTGAAAGTGGCTTGGAAATCGGGGTAATCCTCTGGCGCTGGGCCGCGAAGGATCAAGCGTTGGGTTTCGATGGTAGGGATTTGTGCGTGCGGCATCAGGCGGCTCCCATCGGATGGCGGAAGCGATGGGTTTGTGCATCGACATACCCGTCCGGCTGCGCGCCAAGGCGTTTGGCGAGTGCAACAGACCGTGTATTGCCGGTGTCGACATAGCTGAACAGCGTCGTCAAGTTCAGCGCATCGCGCGCATGTGTTTTGGCGGCGTTGGCTGCTTCAAAAGCTATGCCACGGCCTTCGGCATCGGCTGTCAGGATAAAGCCCAATTCCGGAGCTTCATCACCGGGTTCAAACCCAAGAAGGACAAAGCCTGCGGGCGCGTCAGAGGGCTTTTCCAGGATGGTCCATACCCCGTGGCCCCGGAGCACCCAATTGGCCACCATGCCGGCGAAATCATACCAAACGTCTTCGCGCGTGGCCGCGTTCAAAAAGGCACCGCGATGGCTCTGCGCAATATCGGCATAGGTTTCAAAGTCTTCGATCCGCGGCGCACGCAGGATCAGCCGCTCTGTTTCCAGCCGCGGAATCTGCGCTTGCAGATGCGCCGCGCGCTTGGCCGCTGGGCCCGAAGGCGGGGTTTCACACGCGTATGTCATGCGGCCTCCGGCCTTGGATGGCGATAAACGAAACATGGCTCGTCCGGATTGGGTTGCGGGGCGTTGGGGTCCAGCTCTGCGCCCAAGCGCTTGGCCACCGCAACGGACCGGGCATTGGGTTTGGCAATGTAGCTGACGACCGTATCCCATCCCAGGGTCTGGAACGCGTAAGCCACCGTGGCACGGGCTGCCTCTGTCGCGAAGCCCTTGCCTTCTTGCCCGTCGAACAGAACCCAGCCCACTTCCTTTTCTGGACGTCCATCCGGAAAGTAGGGACCCGACAGGCCAACGCAAGCATCGTCCCCGCGCACCGTTATGGCGAAATTACCGTACCCCCGGATGTCCCAGTGGGCCAGCATCGCGGCCGCGTTTGTCCAGGCCTTGGCGCGCAGGCTTTGGTGGCCTGCATACCGGCTGCGTTCTGACAGGTAGAACTCTGTCAGCGGCCCCATGTCTTCTGGCGCTAGGCGGCGCAGGACCAGTCGATCTGTCTCAAGCTGCGGCGTGTTCATGTCGTGGCCTCCTTCAGGGCATCCGGGCTTGGATGCCGCCAGACCTGCATCGCGCCGAAGCGCTCATGTGTGAAGTCGCCGTCATAGGCCGCGCCCAAACGGTTCGCCACCGCCATGGAGGCTGTGTTTTTGTCCGCAATCAGCGAGATTGCCGTGGTCCAACCGAGTGTGTCATAGGCATAAGCGCGTGCGGCGAGCGCGGCTTCCGTTGCATATCCTTTGCCTGTGGCCCCATCAAAAAGATCCCATCCGATCTCCTGCTCGGGGAATCCCTCGGGATGCCAAAGACCGACATTGCCTAAAGCCACGTCAGATCCTCTTTCGGTCACAACCCAACGCCCGAAGCCCCGCAGCAGCCAATGCCCGGCCTCTTGTGCCAAACTGCGCCAGGCGAGCTCTGCGCTCATCGGCCCTCCGACAAATGCCGATCGGTCCGAGGCATAAAATGCTGCCAAAGCCGCTGCATCTTCCAGTTTGGGTCCCCGCAGCACCAAGCGCGCAGTGGTCAATGTCGGGATTTGATCCAATCTCATGCCCCGCCCCCCGGTTGGTGACGGTACACGACGTCCACTTCGTCATAGACCTCGGCATCGGGGTCCAACACCGCACCCAGGCGCTTGGCCAACGCAATCGACCGCGCATTGTGCTTGTCAATGTAGCTGACCAGTGTGGGGGCATCGAGCACGACGAACGCATAATCGCGCGCGGCCTTGGCCGCCTCGTGGGCGTAGCCATGGCCTTCATGGCCATCAAACAGGATCCAGCCCAATTCAAGCTCTGGAAAATGCGGCGGTTGCGCGATCGAAACTTGGCCGATGAACTGGCCATCCTGAGTGTCGATGGCCCAGGCACCTTGCCCACACAAAGCCCAGCTTCCCACCTCGGACGAGAAGCCATACCACAGGTGCGTTTCGCTCTGAGGGGCGTCGACATAGCACGACCGGTCGCTTTTGTAGAATGCGCGAAAAGCGTCGAGGTCAGACATCCGATGTGGGCGCAGGCGCAACCGTTCGGTGGTTATGATGGGCGCTTCATTCATGACGCAGGTCCCGGATGACGCCAGACATGCATGTCGCCATGCATTTCATGTGCGAAAACGCCTTCGAACGTGCACCCCATGCGCTCGGCCAGCGCCACGGACCGGGTGTTCTCCGGCATGACGCAACTGATCACCGTCGACCAGCCGAGTTTGCCAAAAGCATACTCCCGGGCTCGAGTTGCTGCCTCGAGCGCGACGCCCTTACCCTCGGCACCTGCGAAAACGGACCATGCAATCTCGGGTTCGGGCCAGCTTTCGGGAAAATACACGCCAGTCACGCCCAACGGCGCGTCCGAGCTTTTGTCCGCTATCATCCAGCGCCCGAAGCCACGCATTTGCCAATGCCCCACCAGCGCCGTGATGCGTTGGAAGGACTGATCCCGTGTGTACGGACCGCCAACACCCACCGATCGCTCCGAGGCACAGAACGCCGCGTAAGCGTCAAAATCTGATGCTTTGGGCGCGCGCAACACCAACCGCTTGGTTTCAAGCGTGGGGATGGTCAAAACCGTATTCACCACCCAAGCTCCTGCGCGGTTGCTCCATCCAAAACGGGGCGCGTGAAGGACCGGTCATAGCGGCGGACACATCGCGTGTGGCGAGCATGTGCATAAGCCCGCTGACATTCCACGTCGGCGGACATGCGGGAGCGATAGTCTTCGTAAGCGGCCAAGGTCGGAAACGAGAAATGCGCATAGGCAATGTCGTTCGGTCCTTCGTGCGGCAAGTGGTAGCCGTGATGAACGCCGCCCATTTCGGCCACTTTGTACACCCAGAAACGGGCGTAGGCTTCGAACGCGTCAAGCTGCGCGGGATCAATCTCGTACCGGATGCTGCAGGTGATCATTGCATCACTTCTTCTTGCCAAAACCGCTCAGGCCGGGGGGCAGGCCCATGGGGGCGCCGCCCAAGCCGGGCAGCCCACCACCGGGCATCTTCCCGCCCATTTGCTTCGCGGCCGCTTCCAACTGCTTGGGATCGACACCGCCCATATCGGGCATCCCGCCTTTTCCGGTCATGGCTTGCATTGCCTTCTTCAACATGCCGCCTTTGCCCTTGCCCATTTTTTTCATCATGTCCGACATTTGACGGTGCATCTTGAGCAGCTTATTCAAGTCCGAGACTTCCATGCCGGAGCCTGCTGCGATCCGCTTCTTGCGGCTCGCTTGCAGGATCTGCGGGTTCGCCCGTTCCTTCTTGGTCATTGACTGGATCAGGGCGATCTGGCGCTTCAGCACCTTGTCATCGAAACCGGCGTCTTCCACCTGCTTGGCCATTTTGCCCATGCCGGGCATCATGCCCATCAAGCCTTGCATACCCCCCATCTGGATCATCTGTTCGAGCTGCATCTTTAGGTCGTTCATGTTGAACTGACCCTTGGCCATGCGCTTCATCATGCGCTCGGCTTGCTCGGCCTCGATGGTTTCCTGCGCTTTCTCGACCAAGGCCACGATGTCGCCCATGCCCAGTATGCGGCCTGCGACCCGATCCGGCTCGAAGGTTTCAAGCGCATCCATCTTTTCGCCCAGACCGACAAAACGGATGGGTTTGCCGGTCACGGCACGCATGGACAGGGCCGCACCACCGCGTCCGTCACCGTCCATCCGGGTCAGAACGACGCCGCTGACGCCGATCTTGTCGTCGAACTCGGTTGCGACATTCACCGCATCCTGACCGGTCAGGCCGTCGACCACCAGCAGCGTTTCGCGGGGCTGGGCAACGTCCCGCACGGCCGCGGCCTGCGCGATCAGTTCCTGATCGATATGCAACCGGCCGGCGGTGTCCAGCATGTACACGTCGTAGCCGCCAAGCGCGGCCTGCGTCTTGGCCCGTTTGGCAATAGCAACCGGGTCTTCGCCCTTGACGATCGGCAATGTGTCAACGCCGATCTGCTTGCCAAGGATCGCAAGTTGCTCCATCGCGGCAGGACGGTTTGTATCCAGCGACGCCATCAACACGCGTTTGCCGTCTTTCTCGGCCAAACGTTTCGCAAGCTTGGCGGTCGTCGTCGTTTTGCCGGACCCTTGCAGACCCACCATCAGGATCGGCGCGGGCGGGTTGTCGATTTTCAGCGCTCCGGGGTCGTCCTCGCCGCGCAGAACGTCGACCAGCGCGTCGTGCACGATTTTAACGACTTGCTGGCCCGGTGTGACCGATTTGGTCACAGCCTGGCCGGTGGCTTGTTCCTGTACCTTTTTTACGAAGTCGCGCGCCACGGGCAGCGAGACATCGGCCTCTAGCAGTGCCACTCGCACTTCGCGCAAAGCAGTCTTTACATCCTCTTCCGACAGCGCGCCTTGTTTCGTCAGGCGGTCGAACACGCCAGAGAGGCGTTCGGACAGATTTTCAAACATGGCTCTCTCGGCTCCTCTGCCGGTTGCGGACATGCCCCCAATCTAGGGAGCGGTGGATCAATGCACAAACGCCCCCACGGGCGTAACACGCTGGTGGAGGGCGATCCCCGGTAAGAAGGGACCGGAAGACATGACATGCTTCCAGATGTGAGGGCGGGATATGTCGAGCGATGGCGGGAGTCAAGCCTCGGGGCCTGCATCGATCTATGCCAATACAAATGCTGGATATTCAGAAAACGTACGACCCGCTCTGGATCAATACACTGAATTTCCTTGATCAAATCGATGAACGTGGGCTGCTAAACCGAGATATTGGAAGTGCTGGGTTCGGGGAGTTGGTTTTGATCAAGGGGCCACTTTCGATTACAGACTACAGCACGCCTGAGAAGACTTGGAGCATGCCTGCTTTTAGAGCGGCAGTAGATGCTGGTGTTCCTGAAGAGTCGCAGGGCAACCGGGCCGATAGACGTAGAAATAACAAGAAAAATTCGAAGCAGAAGACGGCCTCCAACCCAGATATCGACATGTTTTTTGAGCTAGCGCGCGTGTTGCCGCATACGATTCAACTAAGAATTGGTCAGTCGCCAACGGCTTGGGGGGTGTTATCTGCAGAAGGCTTAGGCGCGGCTTCGTCGGACTTTGTTCTAAAACTTGGTGACCCGATCCATGGTGATTGGGTCGCAATCGTGATTATGGATGCGATTCCAGATCACGTAACCAATCCGGATGTCACTTAAGGTGTTTCTGATTTAGATCAGGTTGCTTCCGTCCTGTTGGGGCACCTCGAACCTCTTATAAGACAGTTTCTTGGCCGCCCATCAACTGCATACGGGATCACTCCACTAGCAGTCTTCCGCGAAGTCGGCACTAGACCGAATTGAACGTCTGCATCTCAAGTTGGTGCATAACTCATGACACAAGTAACAGCGGTGTTTTACTTGCAAGCAAAGCGGCGGAGTTGGAGCGTGAATCCGGTGCGAGCGGGCTCTTAAAGGATTTCTCATCGGCACAACTTCGGCTAGCATCACCGCATGGAAATCGTACTATCTTTAGTTCTCCTTGGTGCTGTGGTCGTCGCTCTTGCGTTCCGAAGCAAAAATACTTCCGACGCGACGACGTCTGAACAAAATTCACCCAAAAATACTCGCAGCGCGCCAAAACCATTTGACCAAAGGACGGCGGAACCCGCGAAAGAGGTTCTGAAAGGAGCTGCCTACGTCGTGGACGGCGACACGGTCACCATCAGGAAGACGCAGGTACGGCTATTTGGTGTAGATGCACCTGAGCTGAACCATCCTCACGGGAAGAATGCCAAGTGGGCATTGGTATCCTTGTGCAAAGGTCAGACAATCCGAGCGGAGATTGTCGCAAAAGATGACCATGGTCGCACAGTCGCCAAATGCTATCTGCCTGATGGCAAAGACTTGTCTGCCGAGATGGTTAAACTAGGATTCGCGATTGATTGGCCAAAGTTCTCTGGTGGCCAGTATCGAGCATTGGAGACTTCCGATGCCCGAAAAAAGATGTGGTTGGCGGACGCCAGACAAAAGGGCCGAATGCACGTCTGGGAGAAGTTCGAAGCTAGCCAAAAGGCGCGCAACAAATCACAAAAGCCTGACGCACGTTAAGCGCGTTTAACACTATTAGTAAAAGTTGTAAGTCCGAATGCCGCCACACACGGTGGATCCGGATGTTTGGACATCTGACCGATCGCCGCAGATTATCGCTCTTCCCGAATAATGTTAACTTGTGTCGCTACCAACTATTCAAATTTGCAAAGTCCGCTTGCTGCGCGTCGCCGACACTGGAGCAGACGGCAGCATTTAGCTAGAAGGGCTCACAGCGGAAAGTTGTCGCTGTTGTCCGAGACCCGGTGCCCAAGTCTCGCGGTGGGGTGACCTGCGCTTTATCCGTTGGTGGAACCTGCGGACGATACATCGTTGGCCTTGTTCCGGGCGGTGGCCATTTCCGAGTAGACGGTGCGGCGGATGCGGTTGATCACGCCCAGCGGTCGGTGTTCGGCCAATACGTTCCAAGGCGAAAACACGCGGTTTTCCGCGGCAGCCAACTGGTCTTTGTCCGCATCTTCCAAGTGAGTGAGTGTGAGCGTGGCCAAGGGCACAAACGTGTCTTTTCCGTTGGGGTCGCTTTCGGGCCACCATGAAACAGTGGCGTCTTCCACGGGCTGTAGCACAGCATCTGTCTGGATATGGACTCCAAACAGGTAAACCACCGGACCATTGCTGAGATCTTGCGTCAGCGCAGTGGCCAATGCGTTTGGACCGGATGCGCCACCCTGCGCGCCGGGGGCCTCGGCGCCGGGCGTGTAAGCGGCGTATTTGACAGCCCGGCCATTGCCCATGAGGAAAGGCACAGAGCTCCAGTAATTGCTGGCCACGGGCGACGCAGGTGTTTTGCTGGCAAAGGCCTTGATGCGCTTGAAGGTCTTGAAGTCCTCGATCACCAGTTCGACCGCGTTCACGAGTATCTTTGCCAAGCGAAAGATCGGATTGTCCTCGTTCCGAATGGCCTCCAGGATTGCTCCCAGGTTTTCGTTCACGACCTCGTAGTCGTCGAGCGTGTCAGAAAAGAACACGGGTGAGTCGATCAGTATAAAGTCATGCGTGGTGCTGTCCGGCAGGCCGGGTTGCAGTTTTGGTCCCGGCACATCCAGTAGCTTGATGGCCATACCATGTGCGTCTTCTTTTGTATCGTCGTCCCATAGACCGTTGGAAAACCGCACGAGTGCATCATAGCTGGCGCCGGGTTGAAAAACCCCGCACACAAGCGGGGGCTCTAGGGTGGGCAAAACTTCGAAAGTGCCGGCGACGGTTCCGTGGCTTTTGGGATGCTGCCCGCGTGGCATCGGGCGAGCATCCTTGTCCAGTGTGTCCAGATTCATTGCTACTATTCGCGCAATCACCTCTGGTTCGTTTGCGGAAATGGTCTCTTCGCCAAGACCGGGGGCGTGATCGGGCATAATGGTGTCCAATTCAAATTGCGTTCAATCAATTCGTGTGGACACTGTAACATGATTCCCACTATGCGTGTATCGATCACGCCAAGCGATCAGGCCGCCAGTTCTGCCACGTCTGCATTCGCAGCTGCCCGGGCCGCCTCCAGATCAACTGCGGTTCGATCTGCCTTGACCAACTCGATGTCGTGAATGCCGATAAAGCCCAGCACGTGCTGCAGGTACCCTGTTGCGAAGTCGATCTCGGACCCGACCGGCGTACCGCCCGACGCAACCACGATGATGGCTCGCTTGCCTTCCAGAAGCCCCTTTGGGCCATTCTCGGTGTATTGAAACGTCACGCCGACGCGGGCGACTTGATCGATCCATGCTTTCAGCACCGCTGGCACCGAGAAATTGTAGATCGGCACCCCGATGACAATGGTATCGGCGTCCTGCAATTCTTGTACGAGCGTATCCGACAGGCTGAGAACATCGCGTTGCACCGCGTCGCGGTCATCTGCGGGTGTGAAGTTTGCATTCACCCACGTTTCGCTGATCAACGGAAGCGGTTGCGCCAGATCGCGGCGCACCACGGTCTCGGGCGAAAGGCGATCGACGACCTTGGCCGACAATTCGCGTGTGATCGAGTTTTGAGTGCGTGCGGATGCATCGATGTGCAGAACGGTGCGGGACATTGAGAAGCCTCATGCTGGAAAAGTGATGTGAGGCAGAAAATGTTAATTGCGCTGGCGAACGCAACGCATGTAAATCAACAGTATATGTGAGAGATTGCACAGAAAGGTGTGCCATGGAAAACTGGGACGAAGTGCGCACGGCCTATCAAGTGGCCCGCATGGGCACAGTCAGCGGGGCCGCCGATGTCCTTGGCGTGCACCACGCGACAGTGATCCGTCACATAGACGCCATAGAAGCGCGACTTGGGGTGAAATTGTTCCAGCGCCACGCGCGCGGTTACACCCCGACAGAAGCTGGCCAGGATTTGTTGCGCGTTGCAACAGCCACAGATGACCAGTTCAATCAGCTTTTGGGGCGGTTGAAAGGGCAGGGCGACGATGTCAGCGGCGATCTTGTGGTCACATCGTTAACATCCGTGGCGCCTCTTTTGGTTCCGGAACTCGTCGCCTTTCAGCGCACCCACCCGGACTCAATCGTGCGATTTCTGACTGGGGATCGCCTGTTTCGGTTGGAATATGGCGAAGCTCATGTTGCCATTCGCGCGGGCTCGGCGCCGGACCAGCCAGACAATGTCGTCCAGCCCTTTGTGAAACTGCGGATGGGGCTTTACGCCACGAAAACCTATGTCCAGAGCCACGGCATGCCTGATCCGGCCAATCTGTTTGAGGCGCACCAGTTCATTGGGCATGACAATGAAAAGAGCCGGGCGCCCTTTGCCCAATGGATGAGGGCCAACGTGCCGCCCAATTCGATCGTGTTTCGCAGCGATGATGATCGCTCGCTCGAGGTTGCTGTGATGGAAGGGCTGGGCGTGGGATTTTTACCAGTCTGGAAGGCGTCGCGCTCGGCGGACTTGGTTCAGGTGCTACCCAGCGACGACAGCTGGAGTGCGCCGCTTTGGCTGGTCACCCATGTCGATTTGCACCGCACCACGAAGGTCCAAAGCTTTCTTCGCTTTCTGAAAACGCAGGCTCAGGGCTGGGTTGTATGAACCCAAACCTGCAGGGCCACTTGGCCATGTTGGCGTTTTCAGCGCTGGTTGCCGGATCATTTTCGCTTGGAGTGCTCGTCGCGAACGAGGTGGAACCGGCGGCGCTGAACGCCGTGCGATTTGCCATCGCGGCTGTTGTGATCGGGGCGCTGGTGTCAGCTACAACGGGTGTCCCCCGTTCCGCTTTGTCTGCGCCATGGCGCTACCTGGTGCTGGGTGGGCTCTTTGCGATTTACTTTGTTCTGATGTTCCAAGGCCTGAAAACAGCGGATCCCGTTGCGGCTGGCGCTGTTTTCACACTCACGCCTGTGATGGCGGCGGGCTTTGGGTGGATTTTGATGCGTCAAGTGACAACACCGTGGATGGCCCTGGCGCTGTCTGTTGGGGCTTCCGGTGCTGTTTGGGTCATCTTCCGGGCGGATTGGGGGGCCTTTCGCGCGTTCCGCATTGGCGAAGGCGAGATGATTTATTTTATTGGGTGCGTGGCCCACGCTCTTTACACGCCGATGGTGCGCCGATTGAACCGCGGCGAACCCGCTGTGGTCTTTACGCTGGGCACACTGATCGCCGGATGCCTCATTCTGACTGCACTGGGCTGGTCGGATATTCTGTCAACCGATTGGCTGGGACTGCCCGGGTTTGTCTGGATCTGCCTGCTTTACATCGCGATTTTCGCCAGCGCCGGTTCCTTTGTCCTGTTGCAATTCGCCACTATGCGGCTGCCGTCGGCAAAGGTGATGGCCTATACATACCTGACGCCAAGCTGGATTATCTTGTGGGAAATCGCGCTGGGCCGGGGTGTGCCGTCTGCCTTGGTGATGATCGGCGTCGGGCTAACGATTGTCGCCTTGATTATGCTGCTGCGGAATGAAACGTCACCGAACTGACATCTTCCAAAGCTACGCGACGCTGGCAAGGAGAAGATCAATGATTGAACTGACCGTAGATGTGAACGCCGAAGACGGTATGCTGTTGATGGCGCCGCTGGGCATGAGCACACCCGAGGTGGCCGCACTGTCAACAGAGGTGTCGGGCGCCGACTGGCGTTTGGTTGCGGATCCCCTCACCGGCCAATTCGCCATTGTGGCGGATCCCCGTGACGATGCCGTGCGCCTGACCTATCGCTTCCAGAAAGGGGGCGCCGCTTACCCCGAGCTGATGTTCGAAGCACGCGACAGCAGGTTTTCGCGGTCGGCGACCGCCCTTGTCGACGAAGCGCGGGCAGTGGCGATCGACGGCGGACCGACCGGACAACAGGCGATTGTCCAACATGTCAAAAGCCTGTTTACCTACGGCCACCCGACCGAACGGTTCTATGATGGCAGCGAAGAAATCCCGCAGATCTGTGACATCACCGCGGGCTCCTGCGTAGACATCAACGCCTATTTGATCGCGATGCTGCGCGCCGCCGGCTACGAGGCTGGGTATATGACTGGGTACTTCGTGCCGGAAGAAAAGCGCACGCATTGCACCGATAGCCATTGTTGGGTGGTGACCCGGTCCGATGACGGCGCACTGCAATACTGGGACATCGCGCATCACCTGAAAATGGGCCTGGACCACGTAACACCAGCACTGAACCCGAAACCGGGCGTGCGCGTACCGATGTCGCACTCTTTTGGCTGGTTCCTGCCCGACGTCGGGATTGAGGATTTGAAACTGCTGGCAGAGCCGATGTGGTTCAGGTCTGATGGCGCTTGGAAGGAAAGCCAAAAGCAAATCCGGTTGGTCGGCTACGACGTGCTGGCAGATTGATCTGGGCTATCCAGTTCGCTGGCTAGAAAACGCTCGAACGCGTCAAGATTGACGGGCTCAAACTGACCAAAGCTCTGCATCCATACGCTGGCCGCGCGCAAGGCGTCGGGTTCCAGCTTGCACCATTTCACCCGGCCTCGCTTTTCTTGGCTTATCAGACCGGCTTTTGTCAGGATGCTCAGGTGCTTGGATATGGCGGCCAGCGACATATGAAACGGCTCCGCCACGTCGGTGACGGCCATGTCGTCTTCAAGCAGCATCGACAGGATCGCTCGGCGGGTTGGGTCCGCGAGGGCGGCAAAGACGGTATCAAGCGCGTCAGACATGGCTCTGTCATACGCGCCTGAAGCCCGCGGGAAAACCCATCACAGGTATGGGTGTCGGGTTGTTTGCGAGGGCCATTTGTGGCGCAACCGCGCTTCGTCGGTTGGCGACAGACCAATATCGTTCAGGATGTGAGGCGTCAAAGGCGGTAGTTCACTACCCGCTGGCGCATCACGACGCCGGAAATAATGCAGAATTTTGGCACAGAAGGATTGCGCGCGCAAAAGCGCGTTATGACGTGAAAGCAACATGGGCTCACCTATTTGTTCAAGATGTTATGGAATATGGAGCCTTCACCGACTTGCTACAAATAGAGTTCTCTTGCATCATATGTGCGTTTTTTGCACAGG
>CAWUIW010000038.1:0-16436 GCA_963922515.1 uncultured Rhodobacterales bacterium
GGACCTGATGGGGTGGCTAGAGGCGCAAGGGGCGCGCCTGACCCGTGCTGCAAGCACGGGCGTGGCACTGCGCCGGCAACGGTTGGTGGACGTGGCGCGCGCTTTACCGCGGCAAGAGGTCCTGCTGGACGGGCCACGTCAACGCTATGATCTGGTTGCGGATCGCTTGCCGCGAGCCTTGTTACAAGGGGTGCAATCCCGCCGACTGGCCTTGACCGAAAAGTCCGGCAGTCTCCGCCCTTCCACGTTGACGCGCATGGCGCAGGCGCAACGCGACCGCTTGGACAGAACCGGCGCACGCCTGACGCCACAGCGCTTGCTGGATCGGGTTCAGTCGGATCGAGACGCATTTGACGCCCTCGCGCGACGGCTGTCGCGCGCCGCATCGGAACAGGCGGACCGGTGGCGCCGCCAACTGGATGCTACGGACCGGATGCGCGAAACCCTGAGCTACAAAGCCACGCTCGAGCGCGGTTACGCGGTTGTGCGCGCGGATGACAGTGTTGTGACATCAAAGGAAGAAGCGAAACAAGCGACAGCGCTTGAAATCGAGTTCCGCGATGGGCGGTTGGCTGTTGGCGGACGTCCCGTAAAACCGGCGAAAAAACAGTCGTCTACTCCGGATCAAGGGTCGCTTTTCTAGGCCGCGCGATACGCGTTACACACCGACGTCTGGCCCATAGCACAGCATTTCTTCGCCAATGTCCTCGGCCTCGTAAAGTTCGGTGGCATTCGGGTCGTTTTCAAATCTGGCGATCAGACCGGATGGACCGCCGTAGAACGTCCAGCATTGCGGATCGAGCCTGTCTTCATACAGAAAACAGATCATTCCGTTGTCTTCGTACCAATAACCATCCTTGCACTGACCATCCAGGAACGACCACACGACGCGGCGATTGTCGAGATAGCGCTCAACGCCATATGCCTGCCCATCTTGGCCATAAAACAGCGTTTTGCCGTTAGTGTATTGGTCGAAAGCTTCGGCAGACATGGGTGTTTCTGCGTGCAGGGGGGCAGCCAGCAGCGCGGCGATCAAAACAAGCCTAAAAAGCATGCGCGGTGTCCTCGACAGCAACAGGAAGCGGGCGGTTTATCCATGCCTTCACCCGCCGATCCATCACGCGTCGCCACAAGTTCGGGAAGAGGGCCAGTGTGGCCATGGACGGCAACGATGCTGGAAGCATCGGCATTTTGGTGGCGTCCAGGCGCAAGGCCGGAAACGGGCGCCCGGGATCAGTATGATGATCGGAATGTCGAGGAGCATTCAGCATCATCGCAGATGAGTACCAGTGCGGCGCATTCCAAGAATGCTGCGGTCCAACCGGTTCCAGTTGTCCGTTGGCGCGTTGGCCCCGGCGCAGCCCATAGTGCTGTACATAATCCGACAGCATCAGCTGCATTTGCGCATACGCAGCCAACATTACGTGGGCAAACAAACCCGCTGGGCCGCCAATGGCAATGGCCAGAATCAAAAATGCGGCAGAAACAGAGATGTGGGCAATGTAGGGATGCGTCAGCAGGCGGGGGCTTCGGCCGTTGCGACGGCGCATGTCGTTTTCCGCGTCGAACCCTGCCACAAAGGACCCGGTCCAGGCCCGCAGCCAGAACGCGTAAAACCCTTCACCCAGCCGGGCTGAATTGGGATCATCGTCGGACGCCACAAATCGATGATGCACCTTGGGATGCGCCGAGGCATGATGACCGAACAGGATTGCTGCGTAAAACGTGGCACCCAGCCGTCGGCGAATGCGGTTCGACATGTGAATAAGCTCATGTGCGTTCGAGTTGCCGGTTTGGCCAAGATACAGGCCCAAGGCGACAAAAGCACAAACCGTTTCTCCAAGCCCAAGATGCGCCGGCGCGGTGAGCGCCCAAACCCCGAGCAAGAGCATGCCCAACTGAAGCACAGCCAATCCTGTCGCAAGATTGCGCGCAAATACTACCGCAGCGGCATCTTCGCGCAACGGCAGGGCGGCCCCAATGCGATCTGCCAGGGCCACGAACAGCGTGACGTAGACAAGCGCAACCACGGTCCAGGGTCCACCTGCCAAAAGCGCGATGGTCAGCACCAAAGCGGGGGACAAACTGGCAACCGCAAACCAGATCAACGTTTTTCTCTCCATACCCACGCGCGTGCCCTAGAGGTGCTTTTTGTCGAGCCTATGGCAAGGGGATGGCGATCATGCGCGGCCCTGTGCCGCGTATCGGAACCGTGCAAAACGCAAAGCCGCGCCGTTTAGTCGTTTTTGACCCGATGGCACGGGAGGTGCGGTGTATAACCGGCTGGAACGCAGGGAAGGACAAGCGCGGAATGGCACTCGACGATCGCAAGGGCGTGTGGAAATCGGGCAAGGGCAAGGGCCGGAAGACTCCCAAGGGTCGTCAGTTGGATGATCAGGCTTGGGACGAGGTGCATTCCGTGTTGGGAGATCGACCGCGGCGCGCGGATCTGTTGATCGAGTTTCTGCATTTGCTTCAGGACAAATATGGGCATCTGTCAGCCGCCCATTTGCGAGCGCTGGCCGAAGAGTTGCGATTGTCGATGGCCGAAGTCTACGAGGTGGCCACGTTTTACGCGCATTTCGACGTCGTGAAAGAAGGGGAAACGCCGCCGCCGGCGCTGACCATTCGGGTCTGCGATTCCTTGAGCTGTGAATTGGCCGGGGCAGAGGCCTTGCAACAAGCGCTGGAAGCGGGTCTCGACCCGTCGCAGGTCCGCGTGTTGCGCGCGCCCTGTATGGGCCGCTGCGATACGGCACCGGTCTTGGAACTGGGGCACAACCATATTGACCACGCGACGCCTGACAAAGTGTCTGCTGCAATCGCTGCGGGCGATACGCACGCCCATGTGCCAGATTACGAAACACTTGCCGGTTACGCGGCCTCTGGCGGCTACGAGACGCTGAAGACGTTGCGCGCCTCCGGCGACTGGGAGGCTGTGCAGGATCAGGTCTTGTCAGCGGGATTGCGCGGTTTGGGCGGCGCCGGATTTCCGTCCGGCAAGAAATGGGGTTTCGTGCGCATGAACGCAGGCCCTCGATATCTGGCCGTCAATGGCGACGAAGGAGAACCGGGCACGTTCAAAGACCGCTACTATCTCGAACGCACACCGCATTTGTTTCTGGAAGGCATGTTGATTGCCGCTTGGGCGGTCGAGGCGGATACCTGCTTTATCTACATGCGTGATGAATACCCGGCGGTGCTGGGCATACTGCGCCGCGAAATCGCGGCGTTGGAAGCGGCGGGTATCGTGGCGCCGGGTTACATCGATCTGCGTCGCGGGGCAGGGGCCTATATCTGCGGCGAAGAAAGCGCGATGATCGAGTCGATCGAGGGTAAACGCGGTTTGCCGCGACATCGCCCGCCTTTCGTGGCCCAAGTCGGCATTTTTGATCGCCCGACCTTGGTACACAACGTGGAAACACTTCACTGGGTTGCCCGCATTTGCCGCGAGGGTCCGGAAGTTTTGTCAGGAATTGAAAAGAACGGCCGCAAGGGACTGCGCAGCTATTCGGTCTCGGGACGTGTTTCAGCGCCGGGGGTGTACCTGTTGCCCGCAGGTTCAACGATCACGGACATCATCGAGGCCGCTGGCGGGATGGCAGATGGCCATGTGTTCAAAGCCTATCAACCCGGCGGTCCGTCATCGGGATTGCTGCCCGCATCCATGAATGACATTCCATTGGATTTCGACACGCTGCAGCCGCATGGCACGTTCATCGGGTCGGCTGCCGTCGTCATCTTGTCGGATCAGGACCGCGCGCGGGACGCGGCGCTGAACATGTTGCGGTTCTTCGAAGATGAAAGTTGTGGGCAATGCACGCCTTGCCGGGTCGGTTGTGAAAAAGCGGTCAAGCTGATGCAGTCGGACCGCTGGGACCAAGCGCTTTTGGAAGAGGTGTGCACAGCCATGGCGGATGCATCCATTTGTGGCCTTGGCCAAGCCGCGCCCAATCCGATCCGACTGACAATGAAGCATTTCTCTCACGAGATCTGAATCCGTCGGCATGGCTTTCCATTCCAGTCTGGGCCTATTGAGCGCCGCCTGCGCGGTTGCCTACCTATTCTGCCCGCGCGATCGCATCGTGACGGCTTTCGTTAAAGCCGGTGCGGTTGCAGGCCTTGCGGTGTTGGCACTTATCAACGGTTTTTGGCTTTTGGCTGCGGCGCTTGCCTTGTGCGCGATGGGGGATTTTGCGCTCGCCCGACCGGGGGACAAGTGGTTTTTGGCTGGAATGGCGGCTTTTGCGGTGGGACATGCGGTGTATGCATGTCTGTTTTTTGTGGGTGTATCGGGGCTTTCGTATGGCCTGACGCCATTGGCGGTGGGCGCCTTGATCGTGATTGCCGTGGTGTTGGGTTGGCGTTTTGCGTCTCATGCCGGGCCTTTGGCAGGGCCGGTGATGGGGTATGTCGCCGTGATAACGGCAATGGGCCTGTCTGCTTTGACGCTGGCTTTTGGTCTTTTGACCGTGGGCGTTGTGCTGTTCATGCTGTCGGATGCCCTGATCGGCCAGCAAAAATTCCTACACGTGACTTGGCGTGGCCAGGACTTCGCGATTTGGGCCAGCTACTATCTGGCACAGGTGCTCATTTTAACTGGTTGGGCGCCGTTTGGAACACTCAGAATTGCCGCGATCGGTTGACCCGGTCGGGCAACGAGGTCTCTTTCATCTGCCGCACGCGCGTATTAGGTGGGATGTAGAAGAAAGCGGGGTGCGCAAATGTCCTTTTTCGGCAAACTCAAAGACCGTTTGTTCAAATCGTCGTCGAAGCTGGAAGAGGGACTGGACGCGATCGTCGAGGACGGCGCCGTTGAGGACCGCACAGTTGAAGTTGCGGTCGCGGAGCCTGAACCTGTTCCAGCGGAACCGGAAAAGACAGGGCTGTTGGGCCGCTTGACGGGCCGTGCTGATGCGCAAGCACCGCGCCGGGTGCTGGACGATGACATGCTGGAGCAACTGGAAGAGGTTCTGATCCAGTCCGACATGGGGGTTGATACGGCATTGCGCGTGACGGCCAACATGGCGGAAGGGCGATTGGGGCGCCGCCTGTCGACCCGGGAAATTCAGGAATTGCTGGCCGGGGAAATCGCCCGCATCATGGAAACCGTCGCGCGGCCTTTGCCCCTGTACCCAAAGCGGCCGCAAGTGGTGCTTGTTGTCGGGGTCAACGGGTCCGGCAAGACGACAACCATAGGTAAACTGGCCAGCCAGTTTCGCGCAGCGGGAAAGTCAGTTGTGATTGCGGCGGGCGATACGTTCCGTGCTGCTGCGGTAGAACAGCTGCAGGTCTGGGGCGAGCGAGCCGGTGTGCCCGTGCTCACCGCGCCCGAAGGGTCGGACCCGGCAAGCCTTGCTTTTGATGCGATGACGCAAGCTGAAGCAGACGGAGCAGATCTGCTGTTGATCGATACCGCGGGCCGCTTGCAAAACAGGACGGATCTTATGGAAGAGTTGGCCAAAATCGTGCGTGTGATCCGCAAGAAGGACGAAAGTGCACCCCACAACACCTTGCTCGTGCTGGACGCCACAACTGGGCAAAACGCGCTGAGCCAAGTCGATACGTTCCAGAAAATCTCGGACGTTTCGGGCCTTGTGATGACCAAGCTCGATGGTACCGCAAAGGGCGGGGTCTTGGTGGCCCTTGCCGACAAGTTTGGCCTGCCGATTCATGCCATTGGTGTGGGCGAGCAAATCGATGACTTGGCCCCGTTTGATCCCGAGGAGTTTGCGGCTGCTCTGACTGGATTGGACGGCTAAAATGCCGGGACCTTATAGAAGGTCACGCGCGTGAGCGACTGGTTCGTTTCGCTAGAAGGCACGGCAGCCGGACACCAACTGGCTTTGGCGCTCGCGCTTCTGGCGGCGTTCTTACACGCCGTTTTTGGTGCCTTGCAAAAGGGACGCCATGATCCTTGGCTGTCCCGCGGGGCGATCGACTTGTCTTATGGACTGATGGCAGCGCCGTTCGCGCTGTTCGTGGTGCCTTGGCCCGAACCCCACATGTGGCCGATCTTCGCGACCGTTTTCCTGATCCATATCGTGTACAAGGTTCTGCAGGCCATGGCCTATACCAAAGGCGCTTACACCGTGGTTTACCCTGTGGTGCGCGGGATGGGACCGCTGTTTACGGTGATTGGGGCATACTTGGTTTTCGGAGAGACGTTTTCGGGCGTGCAGTGGCTGGGCGTTGCCGTTTTGCTGACCGGTATTTTTGGGTTGGCGGTTTACAATCTTGCCTTCCTTGAAGCAGAACGGGACACGTTGGGCCTAGCTCTGATCCTTGCCGTGGCGACCGGGCTTTTCGTGGCGCTGTACACCACATACGACGCGTATGGCATCCGGGCGACAGCAGATCCGTTCACCTTTCTGGCATGGTTTTTCATGATTGATGGCGTCGCATTGCCGCCCTATGCCGCCTGGCGATGGTGGCGCATGCCGGATCGGCCGGCCTTGGGTCCGTTGATGGCACGGGGTGTTGCAGGCGGATTCGTCGCATTTTTCAGTTTTGGCTCTATCATGATGGCGACACGGCTCGACAAGGTCGGTGAGGCAGCAGTTCTGCGTGAAACATCAACTGTCTTTGCGGCGCTGATCGGTTGGCTGGTCCTGAAAGAAACGGTGGGGCCGCGCCGGATCGCGTTGATGGCTCTGATCGCGCTTGGCGCGGTGATAGTGGAATTGGGTGGATAAGGAGACGGTATGACCGAGCCCAAACAAAAGGACGTGAACCCGGTGCTGAAACAGGTGTTGGAATTGGGGCCGACCGTGGCCTTTTTCCTGATTTACCTGCGGCTCAGGGACGAAACATTCGAGTTCGCCGGTGCAAGCTATTCGGGATTCATCGTCGCCACATTGGTGTTTGTGCCTATATTGCTGGCCGCGATGGGGGTTCTGTGGGGACTGACAGGTCGTCTGAGCCGCATTCAGATATTTACCGCGTTCATGGTGATCTTCTTCGGAGCGCTAACCGCATGGTTCAATGACGAGCGTTTCTTCAAAATGAAGACCAGCATTGTCTATGGTTGCCTGGCCGGCCTGCTGGGCATCGGTCTACTGCAAGGGCGGTCCTACCTCGCTTTTGTGATGGCCGAAATGATGCCCATGCGTGACGAAGGCTGGATGATCCTGACCCGCCGCTTGTGCATGGCGTTTGCCGGGCTGGCGCTCGCCAATGAGTTTGTCTGGCGCACCATGTCCACGGACATGTGGGTGAAAATTGAAACCTTTGGCTTTCCGATCGCGCTGTTCGTGTTTTTGTGGGCGCAAATCGTGGCGTTGCAAACCTATATGATCGACCCCGAAGCAGATCCAGATCCATCCGACGGCTAGCGCGTCGACGCCTTAGTTTCGCTTGAACAGAAGGTCTTGCGCCGATTTGTCGGTTTTCAATTGATTGCCGCGCAATTCCGCGAACAGAGCCCGGCCCGCCACAACACCGGGACGGGCGGTGACGGTGTCCAGCCAGCGCGCAAGGTGCGGTTTGTCCTCAAGGGTCTGTTGCTGGCCTTCCCAAAGCGAGGCCCAGGGCCAGATCGCCATGTCCGCGATCGAGAAAAAGTCGCCGGCTACAAATTCGTTTCGTGCCAAGCGCCGATCCAGTACCCCGTACAGGCGGGCCACTTCTGCCCGGTACCGATCCTTTGCGTAGGGCAGGTCTTGCGGCGGGTCCATATTCGGCGCGTATTTGAGAAAATGATGCGCTTGGCCCGCCATCGGGCCGACACCACCCATTTGCCACATCAACCATTCCGTCACGGCAATCTTCTCGCGCGCAGAATTGCCGCCGAACTGTCCTGTTTTCTGGCTAAGATATTGCAGGATCGCGCCAGATTCGAACACCGATACGGGTGCGCCGTCGGGTCCATTCGGGTCGACAATGGCAGGCATCCGGTTATTGGGCGAGATTTTGAGAAAGTCGGGCGCGAACTGATCGCCTTTTCCGATATTGATCAAGTGTGTGGTATACGGCAGCCCCATTTCTTCCAAGGCAATGGACGCTTTCCAACCATTTGGCGTGGGCCAGAAAAACAAATCAATAAGGTCCGACATGCACGTGTCCTTTGCGACTGGTCAGGCCAGATCATGAGGCATTTTGGACGAAGGGCAAGGGGCGCATCGCAACTGGCGGCGCCAGAAGCCGGGACCAGCGCGGTGCGGTCGCCCCGGGAACACCGCGTTGCAAAAGGCTGAGCGGCAAGGCCTCACGGCGACGCAAAAGATCCCGGTAGAACCTGAGTACACCATGGCGGGTGTAGGATGACCAATGACAGATGCGTCGCTGCGGTTGGGCAATGGGAAAGCCGATATGGGACAAATGCGTCAGAGTCCCGGGACAATCGAGCTGAAGTGTGACCGCGTTGGGCGCCGAGAACCCGTGGCCAATGGCCGTGTCGTGGACTTGGGGTGGTGCGATCAGACGTTCGAACATAAAGTCAAACGCGTCGTTTTCACGGCTTGTGACGTTGATGAATTCGGCGCTGCGCCCTGCGGGTGTCTCCAAAGCGGCCAGCGTTCGGCTGAGGTAGCTCGCGCCGGTCATGGCGATGATGCGGTCTATGGCGCGCGGCGGCAGGTGGAACAGCGCCTCTTGCACCAATTCGATGCCCATCGAATGCGCAATCACGTGTATCGGTCGATTTGGGTGGCGCTCGCGGAGGGCAGTCATCACTTTGGCCAAGGCGCGCCCCGCTTCGGGGGCACGACGTTGCGCGTCCCAGAGCCATCCCCGGGCATCCCAACCAAAGGCAACGGCCAGCCCTTCGTTGCGGTGGCCGGCGCCAAATCCAAGGTTGCGGGGCCAGCTGGGGGGGCGGTGTGGCAGGTCCCGTGGGTGCAGGGCCATGATTTGGCGATGGGGGCAATGTGCGCTGTGACCAGGCTGGTACTTGTAGCCGTGGATCATGACGATCACCGGTCCGGTTCCGTCATCTTGTTGGTCCAAGGCCCATTCGAACCACTCGTTGCTGCAATGCAGCACGGGCCGCTCGGCTTCAGCATCGATCCGGATCACCGGCATGTCTCGTGCCCCTCACAAGATATGGTGGACGCGCTATGGGCGATCCATATGAAGCAGGCATGAAGAATACGTGACAGCTGCGTAACGGTGGTTGACGACCTCTGCGCTGCGGCGTAAACGCAACACATAGGACGACGTGGCGATTTGTTACCGGATTGCGGGCCACGATAAACATGCCGCTAAAAGGTCAGGATGAAAGGCCTCTTTCGCTTGACCGCGTCTGGGGCTTTTTTGATGCGCCGGTTGGACCCGGCGGGAGGACAACATGAACAAGGATTGGAAAGCGCGAACCGCTGCTGTGCATGGTGGTGTGCGGCGCAGCCAGTATGGCGAGGTCAGCGAAGCCATTTTTCTGACCCAAGGGTTTGTTTACGACAGTGCAGAAGCGGCCGAGGCGCGGTTTCTGCAAGCGGGCGATGACGAATTTATCTATGCCCGCTACGGCAACCCGACCGTCCGCATGTTCGAAGAGCGGATCGCGCTGATCGAAGGCGCCGAAGATGCCTTTGCCACTGCAAGCGGCATGGCTGCGGTCAGCGGTGCACTGATGTCGATGCTGAAGGCGGGGGACCATGTCGTTTCGGCCCGCGCTTTGTTTGGATCTTGCTTGTACGTGCTTGAAGAGGTTTTGACGCGGTTTGGCGTGGAAGTGACTTTTGTCAACGGTACGGATTTGGCGCAGTGGAAATCCGCAGTGCGACCGGACACAAAGGCGCTGTTTTTTGAATCGGTGTCCAACCCAACCCTGGAAGTTGTTGATATCGCGTCTGTTTCCAAGATTGGCCATGCCGTTGGAGCCTGTGTTGTGGTCGATAACGTTTTTGCAACGCCGGTGTTTTCTGATGCCATCGCGCAGGGCGCAGATGTTGTGATCTATTCCGCGACCAAACACATCGACGGGCAGGGGCGCGCGCTTGGTGGGGTTGTTTTGGGCACGCAGGCGTTTATCCGCAAAACGGTCGAGCCTTACATGAAGCATACCGGCGGATCGATGAGCCCGTTCACGGCTTGGGTGATGTTGAAAGGTCTGGAAACAGTGGCGCTGCGTGTCAACGCGCAAGCGGATACCGCCCTGGCCTTGGCGGATGCGCTGGCCGATGCAGATGGTTTGCAACGCGTGATCTATCCCGGTCATTCATCGCATCCGCAGCATGCGCTTGTTTCTGCACAAATGGATAAAGGCGGAACGGTTCTGTCGTTCGAACTCACAGGCGGACAAGAGGCCGCTTTTCGGTTCTTGAACGCGCTTCAGATTGTGAAAATCTCGAACAATCTTGGCGATGCCAAGTCGATCGTGACGCATCCGGCTACCACCACCCATCAACGTCTGCCCGATGTGCAAAAGAAAGCATTGGGGATCACCCCGGGTTTGGTGCGGCTGTCGGTCGGATTGGAAGACCCTAATGACCTGTTAAGTGATATTCGCCAGGCCTTGGTGGCGGCACATTGAAAGACTTTCGCACCAAAAAGTGAGAAGGCTTTGGGCGCGCTCGCAACCGGCGGACACCCAGCGCTTGTCATCGCATTGTTTCACGGCAAGCGTCTTGGGGTCGTCGATCCAGCCGGTGTACTGCACCGGGATGCATGACCGGCTTTCTTGTAAGTTTCGTTCTAATGCGTGGTCTTTTTAAGATTTTGTTTCAAATAGGCTTTTGGCGCCAGATCCTCCATCAATACCAACGGGTTTGGTGGCTTTTTCGACATGACATCGCAGGATTGTTTTCACCGTGTCGCGCCCGATGTTCAGGATCGCGGCAGGCCGGCATTGCAGAGCCGGAGTGAATTGTTGCGCTCAATATGATCTGTCGTCTGCGGCGCATCGTATCTTGGGTAACAATTGGACACAGGTTCGGCTGAACCCTATGTGTGTTGCCCAGCCGGAAACGAAGGAAACAGGCTTATGAACATTCACGCTGCCGATATGACGCAAAACCCCGATCGTGACGATGCCGAGGCGGCTTTGAGCGTATTGCGGCGCTGGGCCAAAGCGGCGAGTACGTCCGAGATCACACAGCTGGATCCAGCTGTGGCCCAGCTTGTGCCAGGGTCGTCAGATCTGGCGTACCCAAGCCTGTCGCGCGACTATCCCGAAGACTTTGCGGTGGACGCATCCTACAAAGCCGGACTGCCCGATCTGCAAAACGGTCCAAGCAGCTTGATCCGCGGGTCAAAGCGTCAAATCCAGCACGTGGGCATTTCCAATTTCCGGTTGCCGATCCGCTTCCACACCCGTGACAATGGCGATTTGACCCTCGAAACTTCGGTCACCGGAACCGTCAGTCTAGAAGCAGACAAGAAGGGCATCAACATGTCCCGCATCATGCGGTCGTTCTACAAGCATGCGGAGCGCACCTTCAGCTTCGAGGTGATCGAGGCGGCATTGGACGACTATAAAGCTGATCTGGACAGCTTTGATGCCCGCATCCAAATGCGCTTTTCGTTTCCCATGAAGGTGACCAGCCTGCGCTCAGGCCTGTCGGGTTATCAGTACTACGACTTTGCGCTGGAATTGGTCGAGCAAGATGGCGTGCGGCAGAAAATCATGCATTTGGACTATGTCTATTCTTCCACTTGCCCGTGTTCGCTTGAGCTGAGCGAGCATGCCCGTGCCACGCGCGGGCAATTGGCCACGCCGCATTCACAGCGGTCCGTGGCCCGCGTGTCAATCGTTGTTGAAGATGATGGTGGATGCCTGTGGTTCGAGGATTTGATCGATGCATGTCGCCAAGCGGTGCCAACCGAAACACAAGTGATGGTCAAGCGCGAGGATGAACAGGCGTTTGCAGAACTGAACGCGGCCAATCCGATTTTCGTGGAAGACGCCGCGCGGTTGTTCTGTGAGCAGCTGCATGCGGATGTCCGGATCGGTGATTTCCGGGTAATTGCAAGTCATCAGGAAAGCTTGCACAGCCATGATGCGGTCAGTGTTCTGACCGAAGGTGACACGTTTGAAGCGCAAAGCCTTGATCCCAAGCTGTTCAACACACTGTTTCACATCGGCTAGACACCGCAGCGTGCCTCAGTGATCGTGGCGACCCGCGGGTGGGGGTCGTCGGTCAATAGTTGCCGATAGGGAACACATTATGCCGCACTGCAGCATTTTTTGCTGCAGTTGCGTAAGAACTGGGGTATCTTCGCTTTCAGTCACATGCGAGGCGGCCAAAGTTGCGAACCAAGGACACAATCTCAGAACCTGCCCGCGCTGCGGCGATTGCCACGGCTGGCAATTGGCTCGGTTTCCTTCAAATGATATCTGACACGCAGTCAGTCATGACGATGCGACTGCTGGGCTTCGGGGGCGTCCGGCGGCTGCCTGCTGATGAGCATCAGGAAATGCTGCACGAAAAGCCACCGATCATTGCCGAGTCCTTGCTGGCTGGCGCGATGTCGGCAACCTGGCTGCAACCACCCACTCAAGTCTGGTTCGCCATGATGCGGCCGTTTGCCCGGGCCGTGCAAAACAATCGAGAGCGCTTGTCAGCGCATAGCGCGCCGGTCCCAGCCGATGCGGCGCTGCACAGAACAGAGAGAAACGCACCATGATGCAACACTACGCAAACACGTTTGAGGTTTCCGCGGCTTGCATGCGATTTGCCGGAGACGCGATGACCCGCCAAATTCGCCTGATGCAAGTCATGGGCCGGACGCTCACCGACATTCCGCTGATCCAGTTGCGCATGATCGAAGCTGTGGCCACAGCGCCTTTGTCCGGTTTGCCACTGGAAAAGGCTGCGCCCAAGCCTGCACAGCCAAGTCAGGGCAAAGCTGCGGAAAGCGACGCGGCTCCAGCGGTATCGCCCAAGACCGCAACGCGGCAAAAAGCCAAGCCAGCGGCCAAACCGGCTCAAGCGGCACCAAAAGCGACGGCCGCACCCGCGGCGAAAACCAAACCTGCGCCCAAAGCCGCACCAAAGGCGACCGCCTCAAAAACACAGGCGGTCGCCCCGGCAAAATCTGAACCGTCCACACCTGAACTGGCCAAGCCTGCACCGGCTGCCAAAGTCGCTCCCAAAGCGGAGGTCGAACCGAAACCTGCGCCAACGCGGAAACCGCGTGGACGAAAGGCCGCGGCGCCGAAAGATGCCCCGGATGCGAAGCCGCCGGTGAAGAGGCGCCGAGTACCGACGAAGCCACCGGCGATGCCTTTGGACAAAGACGCAGGCGAAAGCTGAACCACACGGCTTGACACGGCTTGTCGGGCGCGCCAACCCTGCGCCTGATGTTGGACTTGCGACCCGTCGGCTACGTCATCGGCCTTTTGGTGGCTGTGCTGGGTGCCACAATGATGGTGCCTATGCTGGCCGACCTGGCCGAGGGCAAGGGCCATTGGCCCGCCTTTTTGCAGGCGGGGATTATTTCCTTTTTGACCGGCGGATTGTTGGCCATATCCTGCCAAAATGGCGTCCGCGAAGGGCTGACCATTCAGCAGACATTCCTGCTGACCACCGGCGTATGGCTGGCCTTGCCCATCTTTGGTGCGTTGCCTTTCGTTTTCGGCGAAACCGAGTTGCGTTTTGTCGATGCGTTCTTTGAATCCATGTCTGGCCTGACAACCACAGGGTCCACGGTTGTTACCGAGTTGGACAATCGGCCCGCCGGTCTGTTGCTGTGGCGCGGTATCCTACAATGGCTGGGCGGGATCGGTATCATCGTGGTCGCGATGGTCTTTCTGCCAGAATTGCGCGTGGGCGGGATGCAGATCTTCCGGTCTGAAGGTTTTGATACCTTTGGTAAAATCCTGCCTCGAGCGACGGAGATCGCAAGCCGCATTTCGGTGATATACGTTGGCATGACGCTGGCCTGCGCGCTGTGCTACGGGATTGCGGGGATGGATCCGTTTGATGCTTCGGTGCATGCCATGACCACTGTCGCAACTGGCGGCTTTGCCAATTATGATGACTCTTTCGGCGCGTTTGGAGCGGGGCCGGAATACGTGGCCGTGGTGTTCATGGTCCTTGCCGCGCTGCCATTTGTGCGGTTCGTCCAGCTGAGCACAGGCTATGCACGTCCCATGTTTCAAGACAGCCAGATACGTGGCTTTCTGATAACAGCGGTCCTGATGGTGCTGGGGCTGACTTTGTGGCGCATGCTTTTGACAGACGCGTCCGGCGAAGCCGCATTTCGCAAGACACTGTTCAACACCGTCTCGTTGTTGACCGGCACGGGCTATGCCAGCGAGGACTATATGCAATGGGGCGCCTTGCCCGTTTCCACCCTGTTTTTCGTAGGCTTAATCGGCGGCTGCGCCGGCTCAACCGCCTGTTCAGTCAAGATTTTTCGCTACCAGTTGCTGTTTGCTTCTATCCGCGTGCAAGTGGCCAGGATCGGGGCTCCGCACGGTGTGTTTACCCCGCGCTACGACGGGCGTCCGGTCACCTCTGATGTTTTGAGCTCGGTGATGTCCTTTTTCACCTTTTTCATCGTGACGTTGGGCGTCGTGGCGGTGGCGCTCAGTATGACAGGGTTGGATTTCACAACCTCTGTATCCGGCGCGGCGGCTGCACTGGCCAATATTGGTCCCGGCCTTGGAGACGAGATTGGCCCATCTGGCAACTTCGCCGGGCTCAATGATACCGCGAAATGGCTTCTCTCCGCCTCGATGTTGATTGGCCGGCTCGAGCTTTTGGCGGTGTATGCCATCTTTACAATCGGTTTCTGGAGGGCCTGATGCATCGACCTTTGGGCGCCCAAATTTCTCATATGCTGAAGAACCACGGGGTCGATGTGATCTTTGGCATCCCCGGTGTCCATAATCAGGAGATGTACCGCGGCATCGAAGAGGCGGGGATCACACATGTTCTGGCGCGGCATGAGCAGGGCGCAGGGTTCATGGCCGATGGTTATGCCCGCGCGACCGGCAAGCCGGGTGTGGCCTATGTCATCACGGGGCCTGGGTTGACGAACATCATGACCCCCATGGGGCAGGCCTATAGCGACAGCGTGCCGATGCTGGTGATTTCATCTTGTCTTGAAGAAACGGCGGGCACCCATGGCCAGCTGCACCAGATGAAGGATCAGCGCGCCGCCGCCGAGACGGTTTGCGACTGGTCGGCAGAGGCGCGAACAGCCGACGCGGCCTATGCCTTGATTGACCGGGCACTTTTGGAGTTTGAAACGCGCCGCAAGCGTCCCAAACATGTTCAAGTGCCAATCGGAACGCTGGAGGCTATGGCGCCACGGCCGCCTGAAAACACGTGTGCCAACGAAACCTTCACACTGTTTCGACCAGATATAGACGGTGCAGTTGACATGCTGCGGGATGCGCGCCGTCCGGTCGTTGTCTTTGGGGGCGGGACATTCGCAGCCCATGCCGGGCAGCAAACTCATCGTCTTGTACATCGTCTGGGAGCCGTGGCGTTCACGACTTTCGCGGGGCGCGGGCTCCTGTCTGCCAATACGGAACGGTTTATGGGGGCAACGCTGGGCCGGGATGCAGGTAAGCGGCTCCTTCAGCAAGCCGATGTGGTTTTGGCAATTGGGACCGAACTGGCCGAGGTCGATCTTTGGCGGAGACACTTGGGTCACGACTGTCCACTGATCCGTGTTGATATCGATGAAGTGAATCTGACCGCGTCAGGAAAAGCCGACTTACCGTTGCTTGGTAATGCTTTGGACGTGATGGCGCAGCTTGTCGCTGCGATTGATCAGCCGTTGCAAACGGAGTGGACGGCGGATGACATTGCGCGAGCAAAGTCTGCTGCCCGCGCCGAGGTCGATGCGGAACGGCCCGGCATCGTGCCTGTTTGCGACGCCCTGCGTGACTGTCTTCCCAAACGCACAATGATCTATTCCGATATGACGCAGTTCGCATATGCCGCGAAAGAGGTCTGGGACATGGACTGTCCGGGTCACTGGCACCACCCCACCGGGTTCGGCACGCTGGGCTATGCGCTGCCCGCGGCCATCGGCGGGGCCGTGGCGCGTGCCGGTTTGCCAACCTTGGCCATCGCGGGAGACTATGGTTTTCAGTACACCATGCAGGAACTGGCGACGGCGGTGGAGCTAAAGTTGCCTTTGCCAATTTTCCTGTGGGACAATGGCAAGCTCAAGGAAATCGAAGACAGCATGATCGCGGCGCAGATCCAGCCTAACGCTGTCACCGTCCAAAACCCGGATTTCGTCAAGCTGGCCGAGGCTTATGGCGTCTACGGACATGCGCCGCAGAATCTGGCTGACATGCAAAGCGCCGTCGCGGCCGCTTTCGAGGCGGACCGTCCAACGATCATTCACGTGTCCGCTGATATCGCATTGAGCTAGGCTCAGTCCCAGCAGCTGACCAATACGGTCATTCCCTCGGCCACGCGGAACAGATCCAGTGGATCCAGTGATTGTCCGGTCGAGCGGCTGGCACTGGGGCGCAAACCGGCCTGGCCCAAAAACGCCTGCAAGGCCGCCGCACCAGCTGCAAGGCTGAC
>CAWUIW010000039.1:0-16337 GCA_963922515.1 uncultured Rhodobacterales bacterium
CAATAAATGAAGAAAATTATACAACTCTAGGGAAACAAAGCACTTCCAAAGCGAATCAGTCTTTGCTATTTTGTACTCAATAAAAATACGAGGCAGGCATACAGGCATATGAAAACGGGCTTTCGGGGCGCGTTCGTCATCTCCTGGTCGCAAACAGAGTTGGATGGTCTGAGCGCTCCGCCACGCGAAGCGCTCATGACCGGCGCCGCATGGGTCTGGCGGGGAACGGCCTTGCGTGTGGATGGTCCTGACAACGTGCTGCGACTGGACAGGACGGACGGAGACGCAGACATTCGCAGGCGGGCAGCGCGCAGCGTGCAACGCTTGGTTGGGGCAGCAGTTCAAAACAATCCGGCATTGGTCGAGGATGAGGTGACCTCTCCTTTGTCCGATGCGAGCTTTGTGGTGACCGATGGGGTGCAAAGCTACACAGTCACCCTGATCGAAACCGGTTCGGACACACGCCCGCTATTGATGTTCGTCAATGAAATGCCGCCGACGGACACCAACCTTTGGATTGTCCACCATAACATTCGCAGCCAAGAGGTGGCACTTGGATCTGATAACAGCGGCGGTGTTATTTGTTTTACACCCGGCACATGGATCGACACGCCGTTGGGTCCGCGCAAAGTTGAAGATTTGCGCGAAGGCGAATTTGTGATGACCCGGGACAATGGCGCGCAAGAGGTGTTGTGGATCGGCAGCCGCCGAATGACTGGCGCGCGATTGTTCGTGATGCCGCATTTACGCCCTATCCGAATTTCGCCCGGTGCATTGGGCATTGAACGGCCAGAAAAAGAACTGTTGGTGTCGCCTGAACACCGCCTGCTCGTCCGCGGCCGTGCCGCGCAGGCATTGTTCAATTCGCCAGAGGTTTTGGTATCTGCCCGTGATCTCATCAATGACACCAATGTGCGCGTTGACCTGAATGTACGTGAAGTGACCTATGTCCATCTGATGGTGAACCGGCATCAGGTGTTGTGGGCCAACGGGGTCGAAACCGAAAGTTTCCATCCGGCCAATACGGCCTTGTCCACTTTGTCGGACGAGGACCGCGGTCGCCTCGTGGCGATGCGCCCGGAACTGGAACATGATCCACACGCATACGGCAACTACGCGCGCCGTAACCTGTCTTCTTCGGAAGCTGCCATTTTGCGCCACGAAGCAGCCTGACGCCTGTCGTTTTTATTTGCCAACGCGCGGGCTTGACACTTCGTGCGGTGCGGATATAAGCGCGCGTTCATTGGTGTTGGTGGCCCCTGCAAGGGGATGCCTGTCGGACCTAATGGTCAGAGGACAACGCCCTTCACTGTGGCCGGATTGGCCGCGCACAACGAAGGAGACCAGACGTGACAAAACGCACGGCTGCCAAGTACAAAATCGATCGCCGCATGGGCGAAAACATCTGGGGTCGCCCAAAATCCCCGGTAAACCGCCGCGAATATGGCCCTGGTCAACATGGCCAGCGCCGCAAGGGCAAACTTTCCGATTTCGGCATTCAGCTGCGGGCTAAGCAGAAGCTCAAAGGCTATTACGGTGACCTGACCGAAAAGCAATTTCGCCGGATCTATGCGGAAGCAGAGCGTGTGAAAGGCGACACTGGTGAAAACCTGATTGGCCTGCTGGAACGCCGTCTGGACGCGGTTGTTTACCGCGCAAAGTTCGTCGCCACGATGTTTGCTGCGCGCCAGTTCGTGAACCACGGCCATGTAAAGGTGAACGGGCAACGCGTGAATATCCCATCTTACCGTGTGAAAGAGGGCGATGTGATTGAAGTTCGGGACCGGTCGAAGCAAATGGCTGTGCTTTTAGAGGCCGTTCAACTGCCCGAACGTGACGTGCCGGATTACATCGAAGCGGACCACTCGAAAATGTCGGCCACTTTCGTGCGCACTCCGGCATTGGGGGATGTTCCCTATCCTGTGATGATGGAACCGAACCTGGTCGTCGAATTCTACGCGAAGAACTGATCGTTCTTCTGCCGACCAAGACAGATACGCCGCGCCACATTGCGCGGCGTTTTTCGTTTGGCCAAATCGCAGCTTTCCCTTCGGAGGACTGACCGCTAAGACAGGCCCCTGAAGGAGCTGATCATGACCAAACTAACGCCCCAACCCGGAATAATGGAGATCGCGCTTTACCAAAGCGGTGCGTCCCATTTGGCGGGGGCGTCTTCGGTACTGAAGCTGTCTTCGAACGAAAACCCACTGGGTCCACCACCGTCGGCCATTGAGGCAATCCGCGATGCGGCTGCCAATGTACATCTGTACCCCTCGACGGGCCACGCGGCGCTGCGCGACACGATTGGCGCGATCTGCGGTCTCGATCCGCAGCGGATCATTTGCGGTGTGGGCTCGGACGAGGTTTTGCAGTTTGCCACACAGGCTTATGCAGGTCCCGGAGACGAGATCATTCATACTGCACATGGGTTTTCGATGTACCCGATCCTGACACGCATGGCGGGTGCCACACCTGTCACCGTGCCCGAGCGGGACCGTGTGGTTGATGTCGATGCCATTTTGTCGGCCATCACGTCACGCACGCGGGTGATCCTGTTGACCAACCCTGGCAACCCGACCGGGACACGCCTTGCAGATGCTGACCTTGCCCGCTTGGCCGATGCCACACCGGCTGATGTCTTGCTGGTTTTGGATGGTGCCTATACCGAGTTTGCAGAGGGCTATGACGGCGGTGCGGCCTTGGCCGACCGGTACCCAAACGTTTTGATGGCCCGTACCTTTTCCAAGCTTTATGGCCTTGGCGGCCTGCGCGTTGGTTGGGGCTATGCGGCGCGCGAGATCATCGATGTTCTGACCCGTATCCGCCAGCCCTTCAACTTGAGCGATGTTCAGATGTCGGCAGCTCAGGCTGCAATCACCGATACGGAATGGCGGGACAAATGCGTGGCGCTCAACGCTGCTCAACGTGCGCGTTTGACGGGGGCCTTGCGGCAAATGGGTCTGGCCATTGACGACAGCGAGACGAACTTTGTTCTGGCGCGCTTCGCCGACGCGGCCTCGGCCGAAGCAGCCGACGAGGCCTTGAAGCAACGTGGCATTCTGGTGCGCCGGGCCGGGAATTATGGTTTTCCAGAAGGTCTGCGGATCACGGTCGGGGACGAGGAACAGACCGGGCGCGTGATTGATTGCTTGACCGATTGGCGGGCTTCGGCATGTCGGTGATTTACGAAAAGGTGGCCCTGATCGGTCTTGGGTTGATTGCTGGTTCGATGGCTTTGGCCATGAAGCGCGCAGGCCTGGCTGGCGAAATCACGGGCTTCGCCCGGACAGAAGCCACCCGCGAAACGGCCCGGCGGATCGGGTTGTGTGATGAAGTTTGCGAGACGGCCAAGGCAGCGGTCGACGGTGCAGATCTGATTGTTCTTGCGGTGCCCGTCGGTGCGATGGGATCGGTGATGGCCGAAATTGCACCGGTTCTGAAGTCCGGTGCCACGGTTACCGATGTTGGTTCTGTCAAACGGCACGTCGTGCAGGCTGTATTACCGCACTTGCCTCCAGATGTGCATTTCGTACCGGCGCACCCGCTGGCGGGGACAGAGCATTCAGGGCCCGAAAGTGGTTTTGCCGAGCTGTTTGACAATCGGTGGTGCCTGATTGTTCCGCTCGAGGGAACAGATCCGGCTGCTGTCGATTCACTTGCAACGCTTTGGAAGCAGATGGGGTCCAACGTGGACCTTATGGATGCGGACCACCATGACCTCGTTCTTGCGGTCACCAGCCACGCCCCGCATTTGATTGCTTACACGATGGTGGGCGTCGCAGATGATTTGCGGCGCATCACGGATGGAGAGGTGATCAAGTACTCGGCCGCAGGCTTTCGCGACTTCACCCGAATTGCTGCCAGTGATCCGACGATGTGGCGCGACGTGTTCCTGACGAACAAGGACGCAACCCTCGAGATTCTGGGCCGGTTCACCGAAGAACTGTTTGCGTTGCAGAGGGCCATTCGTACCGGCGATGGCGACCACCTGTTTGACTATTTCACTCGGACACGTGCCATTCGCCGCGGGATCATCGAGGCGGGCCAGGACACTGACGCGCCCAATTTTGGGCGAGGGGCCGCGCAAAAATGAAGGTGGCAGTTCTGTGTGCGCTGATAGGTCTGGCCGGTGTGGCACAGGCCTCCGCGCCGGAGGCTACGGTGAGACCATTGGCACGGACAGGCGCGCCGGTTGTCGAGGATGCGGCAGCCTTGCCAACGAGGGGGCTGCGCCCGGCGCTTCGACCAGCTTCGGCACAAGCCGTGGCGATTGCAGCATTGGCCCCGGGTGATCCGGTCTACGCCCCTGGCAGCACGGTGCGTCCACTGTTGCGCAGCCCGGCCATTTTGCAACGGGCGATGGCCAAGAAGCGGCAGCTTCGAAAAGGTCAGGTGTGTGGCGACATCGCTTTGCAAGGTGAAGAGGTTGGGCGCGTTCCGGGAAAAATATCGGCTTGCGGCATTCCGGATGCCGTGCGCGTGCAGTCAGTATCGGGCGTGCGTCTGAGCACCGGGTCACTTATGGATTGCACGACGGCAAAGGCGTTAAAGACGTGGGTCGACAAAAGCGTCAAGCCAACGTTCAAACGGCGCGGTCCGGTTGTCGAAATGCAGGTCGCCGCCCACTATGCGTGTCGCACCCGCAACAATCAAAAAGGTGCCAAGATTTCAGAGCACGGGCGCGGCCGAGCGATCGACATATCTGCTTTCACCATGAGCGATGGAGAAGTGATAACAGTGCTCAATGGCTGGCGGCACGGGAATACGCGAGATCTTTTGCGCAAGGTGCACCGTGGGGCATGTGGGCCGTTTGGAACGGTGTTGGGCCCGAACTCGGATCGTTACCATCAGGACCACTTCCATTTTGATACCGCGCAATATCGCAACGGGCCGTATTGCCGCTAACGCAGGATGAACCTTGGGGCGGGCCCAACTGGAAATGGCCCCAATGACACGAAGTCGTCGGCAAAGTTGAATTGCACGTCCAGCGCGTTGGGATTACCGCTTAGCCCTGACAACAGCAAAAGACCTTGCTCGACGGTGCCGCGCAACTGCGGCGGCAAGGCACCACTGGTTTCCGCCATATCTAGCATCGTTTGCCAATTGTCGGCCTTTACCGTGATTGCTCCTGTTGGAACTCCTTGGGCGTCAACGCGCAAATCACCGGCTGCCAGGATCCGCAACTCGCCCCACCGCGCTTCTGCGACCCTTAGATCGATATGTTGGGGCTGCGGACGGTTGGCCTCCAAGGCGCGTCGGTCCCAGGTGCGATCAAAGGTCACGGCCATTTGCAATGTGAGCGTTTCAAAACTTGTGGGTAGCGTGTCCGCGGTTCGCAACAGGCGCCGCATCCGTTCACCGGGCGTGAAGTCCATGACTGAGATTTCGAAGTCATAGGTCTCAGTCGCATCGGTCTGATCCATGGCCAATATCAGCGACTGGGCCGACAAAAGCGTGGCAGCGTCTGATGTCACGCCCCATGGCCCAGCTGTCAGGGCCAGTCGGCCCAGCTCAAGCGCGGCACCGGGCGCCAAATGCAGGTCTGCGCCCATATCTGCCGCGGTCAGAGCAATTGTCTGATCAAAATAGGACAGTCGCTGTGGCGTATCGGCGAACCCGACACGTAAAGTGCCCGGCCAGATTGCAGGGCTATCGAAACTCAGTCGGTCTGCCTGCCACGCCGTGCCTGTGTCCGGATCGGCAAGGGCCGGGTTGATCAGTTCGGTCTGAAACCGCAGCGGAAACCCGCTGGACGCAATCTCGGCATAGTCGGCTTGCCATCCTTCGTTGGCGCGCGCGGCAAACCACGTCATGATACCTGTGCGGCTCACATAGCTTGCACCCAGCCAATAAAGTGACCAAACCACTGCAATTGCCAGAAGAATTCGGATGGCCCAACGCATCAACTTGCCTCTTTCCCCGCCGTCTTGATTGCTGTTTATAGGCGCCGCAACAGAAGGGCCAGCATGATGGCGATGTGGGTGTTTGGGTACGGGTCCTTGCTTTGGAACCCCGAGTTTCCCGTGGCGGAACAACAAAAAGCGGTCCTGCAAGGCTTCCGTCGGTCGTTTTGCATGCGATCCATTCATCACCGCGGCACTGAGGAAAATCCGGGTTTGGTTCTGGCGTTGGACCTACATGCCGGGTCGGCCTGTCATGGTCTTGGCCTGCGCGTGGCTCCGGGTGCCGAGGACGAAACCCTGGCCATGTTGCGCGAACGCGAGCTTGTTTCTTCGGCCTATGTCGAGCGCCAGTTGCCGCTAGAGCTTGAAACCGGCGCACATGTCGATGCGGTGGCCTATGTTGTCGACACCGCTCATGTTCAGTATTGCGGCGATCTGCCTTTGGAGGAGCAGGCACACATTATTGCGAACGCGGTTGGCGGGCGGGGCCCAAACACCGAGTATTTATTCAACACTGCTGCTCATTTGGCCGAAATTGGCCTTGCCGATCCGGATTTGGACTGGTTGAGCCGCCGGGTCCGGGTTCTGGCTGGATAAACCCTTGGCGCTCGGTCAGATTTTTAGATAGGGTCGAGAACAGAGCAGACGATGTCTGAGGACAAGCAGCGCATGGCGCAAACCGGGCAGGAAACGCGGCCACAATTTTCGCAACCCTTACGTCCCATCCTGATGATGATCACCGTTTTGGGTCTCAGCACGGTGGGCGCATTCTTTGCCCTGCCGCGCGTGCTGCCGGTTTTTCAGGCCAACCCATATCTGAACGGCTTCATCATTTTCGTGTTCTTCATCGGCGTGATCACGTGTTTCTGGCAAGTGCTCACCATGGTGGGCTCTGTTCGTTGGATCGAAAGCTTTGCGTCTGATGATCTGGATGTCGAACGCAAACCGCCGCAGCTGCTGGCGCCGCTGGCATCGCTTTTGCGGTCGCGTGGCGCACGTATGCAGCTTAACGCGACCAGCACACGGTCGATACTGGACTCTGTTGCCACGCGGATCGACGAACAACGCGAAATCACGCGCTACATCGTCAATCTGCTGATCTTCTTGGGGCTTTTGGGCACTTTCTATGGGCTGGCCACCACCGTTCCCGCGGTCGTCGACACGATCCGCAGTCTTGCCCCGCAAGAAGGGGAAGAGGGCGTAGCCGTCTTCAACCGGCTGATGACCGGGCTTGAAGCACAGCTGGGCGGCATGGGGGTTGCGTTTGCGTCGTCCCTGCTGGGACTCGCGGGTTCGCTGATCGTGGGCCTCCTGGAATTGTTTGCGGGGCATGGCCAAAACCGGTTTTACCGCGAGTTGGAGGAATGGCTTTCTTCCATCACGCGCGTGAGTTTTTCGTCTGGTGAGGACGGAAACACGGATGTCGATGTGGTCAGTGGGGTGCTCGACCACATGGCTGAACAAATGGAATCGCTCCAGCAGATGTTCACGCAATCCGACATCAGCCGCGCGATGGTCGACGAACGTTTGGGCGTTCTTGTGGATTCCATACAATCCATGACCCATCGGCTGGATCGTGGTGATGCAACGGCCGCCGCGCTGGACCGGATCGCTATTGGTCAAGAGCAGTTGGTTGATGCCTTGCGCAACAAAGAAACCAGCGATGGTTTGGACGCAGAAAGCCGTATGCGCCTTCGTTCCATCGACGTACAGATGTTGCGCATCCTGGAAGAGATTTCGGCCGGTCGGCAAGAAAGCATGTCCGAATTGCGCAAAGACATCGAGATTCTTGCCAACGCTGTGGCCAGATCCCGATCGGCGCCCAATCAGAACCGCCGTGCCGGTGCTCAGGCTCGCAATCCAAAGCAGCTCAAGGTCGGCTCCGGAACGGACCGGAACGAGGCCTAGGCATGGCGCTGTCCCGTCGCACTGGCCAGCGGTTCCAAGGGTCAATCTGGCCTGGTTTTGTTGACGCGATGACAGGGCTTTTGCTGGTCCTCATGTTCGTTCTGACGATCTTCATGATCGTTCAGTTCGTGCTTCGGGAAACCATCACCGGGCAGGAAACCGAGCTGAATGAATTATCGGCCGAAGTTGCCGCGCTGGCACGTGCGCTCGGACTTGAAGAGCGTAGATCCAATCAACTTGAAGCGCGAATGGGTGCTCTGAATTCTACATTGAACACGGCGCAGTCGGATTTAGATGCCGCGCGCGCGGAGATTGCATCGCAGACCTCTGTCATTGCGGCGCTGACGGCACAGCGCGACGCGCAGGATGCAGCACTGGCGGCTGCAGAGACGCAAATCACCAGTTTTGAAGCACAAGTGGCCACGCTGTTGGCGGATCGGGATCGGGCGTTTAGCCAGATTTCAGCCCTTGAAGACGAACGGGACGCGTTGGCGCAAAGCCAGACCGACCTGCTGTCCGAACAAGAGCGCTTGAACCTGGCCTTGGCCCAAAGTCGAACCGAGATTGATGCACAGACCGAAGCCGCCCGACTTGCAGCGGCACAGCGCGAAGCAATGGAAGCCCTGATTGCCGATTTGCAGAACCAAGGTCAGGCGCTGACGTCACAGGTGGACGACCTGCAAGATCGGCTGTCAGCGGAAGAAACGGCGCGGCTGGCAGAAGCCGCGGCGGCGGAAGCGTTGCGGAAGCGCCTGGAAGATGCCGATGCGGAGCTGACGGCGATGACACTCGCGCTTGAGGCGCAGCGCCAAGAGGCGGAAGACACGCTGACCTTGCTGGCCGCGGCACAGGCCGCTCGCGATGATCTGGATGAGCGTTTGGCGGCCGCGCTGAGTTCCATTCAGAACGCGCAGGCCCGGGCGACCGAACGCGATGAACTGGCCGAACGACTGACCGCGGTTCTGGCTCAGATGGAAGTGACGCAGTCGACCAATGCGCAAACGATCAGCGCGCTGCGTGCCGACCTTGATCGGTTGCAAACAGAAAGCGAAGCGACCCGCCAAGCGCTGCAAGACCGGTTGGCCGCCGCCCGTGTGGAAGCTGCTGAAACGCGGGACGCCTTGGAAGCCGAGCTGGCACGGGCGCGGTCGCAAACCGTACAATCCCAATCCGAGTTCGAAGCAGAACTGGCACGCGTACAATCTGAAAACGCTGCTGCGCGCCGCGCCTTGGAAACAGAATTGGCTGCAAGCCAACGGGATGCCGAGGATGCGCAGGCGATACTGCAAACGCAGCTGGACGCCTTGCGTCGCGACAGCGATCAAGCGCAACGGCAATTGCAGGCCGAGTTGGATCAGGCACGATCAAACCTTGCTGATGCGCGTGCCGAGACGGCTGCCTCTGCCGAGGGTCGCGCAAGCGTCGAGGCGCGCTTGCTGGATGCACTGGAATCGCTGGAACGTGCACAGGCTGCAGCCACCGACGAGCAAGTGTTGCGATCGCGCCTGCAAGCGGCCTTGGCGGCGCAAGCTGCGGCCGAAGCTGATGCAGCGGAACAGTTGACCGTTGCAGAACAACGTGCTGCGCTATTGGCCGTGGCCAATCGCGAGTTGTCAGCGCAAGAGGCGGTATCGGCCGAGGCGCAACGCGAAACAGAACTGCTGAATCAGCAAGTGGCGGCTTTGCGCCAACAGTTGCAAAGCCTGCAAGCCTTGCTGGACGACGCGCGCGACCGGGATAGCGCTGCGCAGGTACAGCTGGAATCCTTAGGGTCCGAGCTGAACACGGCGTTGGCCCGCGTCGCCGCCGAGGAACGCCGCCGCCGAGAACTGGAAGAGGCTGAACGCAAACGGCTCGAAGCGGAAGCCGAAGCCCTGGCCGCCGAAGCGCAGGATCTTGAACGGTATCGTTCCGAGTTCTTTGGACGGTTGCGAGACGTTCTGGGCATCCAGGAAGGTGTACGGATTGTCGGAGACCGTTTTGTGTTTTCGTCCGAAGTGCTGTTTCCGCCGGGGGGCGCGGATCTTTCTCCCGCTGGCCAGACTGAAATTGCCAAGATCGCCGGAACACTGCGTGATATCGCCGGGGACATCCCGGCCGAAATCAACTGGGTTCTGCAAGTGGATGGGCACACGGATAACGTTCCGCTGTCTGGCGCTGGGCAGTTTCGAGACAATTGGGAACTCAGCCAGGCGCGCGCACTGTCGGTCGTGCGATACATGATCAACTTCCTCGGATTGCCGCCCGAGCGGTTGTCGGCAAACGGCTTTGGTCAGTTCCAGCCGGTCAATCCCGCAGACACGCAAGAGGCCCGGGCACAAAACAGGCGGATCGAACTGAAATTCACGGAAAAATAGTCAGTCCCGCACAATCGTTGTTGTCCGCGTTTCAAGTATGTCGCCATCGCGGATCAGGTGTGCTGTGCCCGTGTATGTCCCCTGCGGCCATGCCGCACCGCTTAGTCGGCGACCTGTCGCACGGAAAAACTGCGCTTGCGGACGATCCAGATCCATCGTTTGGTCGATGACCTTGCCGGTGGGACCGGAAATTGTGATGCGCATCTGGTCGCCCATGCGTGCCCCGAAACCAAACGCCCAAAGAACAAGGGCAGGGGCGTCTTTTTCCAATCGATGCAGCGCAGCGCGCCCCTGTTTGATCGTCGCGTATTCAGGCACACCTGTCGCAAAGCCCAAGGACAGCAAGCCACCCGCGCGGTAGGCGATGGGCTCTTCCCACAATTGGTCGCCAGCGGTGCAGTTGTCCGGCCCGTTCGGGACAAATGGGTCAATGACTTTGCCGTCTTTTCGGACGGTCAGATGCACGTGCGGAAACTCCGTTGCGCCGGAATACCCCACTTCGCCCAGCACGTCGCCGGGCTGCACGAGGTCCCCGCGCTTGACGCGCAAGGAGCCCTCCTTCAGGTGGCAGTATTGGGTCGTCCAACCTTCGAAGTGTTGCAGCACAAGCCCGTTGCCGCAATCCTGCCCGTCGGGCATGCCGGCCCGGCCAGTATCGGGAACGCCGTCTCGCAGCCGGTCCACCCGCCCTAGGGCTACCGCATGTACATCCACGCCGGCCAACATGCTTGCGATGTCGGGCAGTGCGAAATCAGTGCCCTTGTGCCCGTCATAGCTGAGGGTACTGCACCTAAAATCGCTTCGGCCGGGACCGGGGTCATGATCAACATACTGCTGAATGTAGCAATCGGCGTTAAGGGTGCAGTCCAACGGAAAGGCCAAACGAAAATCGCTCGCCATGGCTGGCATGGCGAGCGACAAACTTGCGGCGCACAGCGCTGCGCGCATCAGTCTGCTGTCAGCAGGGGCGGTTTGTCTCCGGAAAGACGCGGATTGCCCGGGCCTTCGATCTGCAGATCCAGCGCGCCGTCTTTTACGGTCACACGAACAAGCCCACCCTTGGCCAGTTTGCCAAACAGCAACTCTTCAGCCAGCGGCTTCTTGATGTGTTCTTGTATGACGCGCGCCAACGGACGTGCACCCATCTTGTCGTCATACCCTTTGTCAGCCAGCCACTCCGCTGCGGGCGTCGTCAGTTCGATGGACACGCTGCGGTCCATCAACTGTGCCTCAAGCTGCAGCACAAATTTCTCCACCACTTGCAGGATGACATCCTTTGGCAGCGGCGCGAACGAAATCACAGCATCCAGGCGGTTGCGGAACTCGGGCGTAAACGTGCGTTCGATGGCGGCTGTATCTTCGCCTTCACGGCGGTCGCGTCCGAACCCGATGGCTGACTTGGCCAACTCGGCAGCGCCTGCGTTCGACGTCATGATCAACACCACGTTGCGGAAGTCGACCGTACGCCCGTTGTGATCCGTAAGCTTGCCGTGGTCCATCACCTGCAAGAGGATGTTGTAGACGTCCGGATGCGCTTTTTCGATCTCGTCCAGCAGCAGCACGCAGTGCGGGTGTTGATCTACACCATCTGTCAACAGACCACCTTGGTCAAAACCGACATAGCCCGGAGGCGCACCAATAAGACGCGAAACCGCGTGCTTTTCCATGTACTCCGACATATCGAAACGCAGCAGTTCTACTCCAAGTGTATCCGCCAGTTGTTTGGCGACTTCGGTCTTGCCGACACCGGTGGGGCCAGCAAACAAGTAGTTGCCGATCGGCTTTTCCGGCTCGCGTAGACCTGCACGTGCCAGTTTGATGGCCGAGGCCAGCGCCTCGATTGCGTTGTCCTGTCCGAACACCACACGCTTCAAAGACGCTTCAAGGTCTTTCAGCACTTCGGCATCGTCCTTGCTGACGTTCTTGGGTGGTATGCGGGCGATCTTTGCAACGACAGCTTCGATTTCTTTGACACCGATTGTCTTGCGACGCTTGGATTCAACGACCAAGTGCTGCGCGGCGCCCGCCTCGTCAATGACGTCGATCGCCTTGTCCGGCAGTTTGCGGTCGTTGATGTAGCGCGCCGATAGCTCCACTGCGGTTTTTACCGCATCGGACGTGTACTTCACCGAATGGTGTTCCTCGAAATATGGCTTGAGCCCTTTGAGGATTTTGATGCTGTCTTCGACTGACGGCTCGTTCACGTCAATCTTCTGGAACCGGCGCGACAACGCGCGGTCCTTTTCAAAGTGCTGACGGAACTCTTTGTAGGTCGTCGATCCCATCGTCCGAAGCTTGCCGCCTTGCAAAGCCGGTTTCAGCAGGTTTGACGCGTCCATTGCGCCACCCGAAGTTGCACCGGCGCCGATGACCGTATGGATTTCATCGATGAACAGCACTGCATCGGGATGCTCTTCCAGCTCTGTCACGACGGCTTTCAGGCGCTCTTCGAAATCGCCGCGATAGCGTGTGCCGGCCAGCAGCGCGCCCATATCGAGCGAGTAGATCGTCGTATTCTGCAAAACCTCGGGCGTTTCACCAGCGACGATTTTCCGTGCAAGCCCTTCGGCAATGGCCGTTTTGCCGACGCCGGGATCACCCACCAACAGCGGGTTGTTCTTGCGACGGCGACACAGGACCTGAATACAGCGTTCGACCTCGTGGTCGCGGCCGATCAAGGGGTCAATATCCCCGACTCGTGATTTGGCGTTCAGGTCAACGCAGTATTTTGCAAGTGCGCTTTCTTTCTTTTCGCCTTCTGCTGCGCCTTGAGAGCCCGACTGCTGCGGTTCCTCTTCCGGGTCGCTCGACCCGCTGACAGGGCGGCTTTCGCCATACGCGGGGTCCTTGGCCACGCCGTGGGCAATGAAGTTCACGGCGTCGTACCGTGTCATGTCCTGTTCTTGCAGGAAGTATGCAGCGTTGGACTCGCGTTCGGCGAAAATGGCAACAAGCACATTCGCGCCCGTCACTTCCGTACGCCCCGAGGACTGCACGTGGATTGCCGCGCGCTGAATGACTCGCTGGAACGCTGCGGTCGGAACCGCCTCGGACCCGTCAACATCCGTGACCAGATTGGCCAGATCTTCGTCCACAAACTCCACAAGCGTACTGCGAAGTTCATCCAGATTGACGCTGCAGGCCCGCATCACACGGGTTGCATCCGGTTCGTCCAGCAGCGCCAGCAGTAGATGCTCCAGCGTCGCGAATTCGTGTCTGCGCTCATTCGCCAGCGCCAAGGCGGAGTGGATTGCCTGCTCAAGTGTTGTCGAGAATGAAGGCACGCGCGTGCTCCTCTTGTCTGGGTCGGGAGGGGATCGAATTGGGGTCGAACCCCCGGACCAACCATGTCCTCATACCCTTAGAGTTTGGTTGATCGCCGACCGGCTTCAAGTTTTTTCTTTCATTATCCGGTCACATTTCCGGTGACCTGTGATGTGGCGTTCGCTTTTCGAGCGTCAGAAATTGTCTTTTCGGGTTCTGATCTCGGCAAAAACTGCCGCGTCCGATGCATTCTGCATCCCAAGTGACGCTTTCATCTCTGCTTGATTGGCGCGCAAAAAGGGATTTGTCGCGAGCTCTTCTTCCAAAGTGCTCGGAACAGTGGCCTGGTTCTGCGCACGGCGTTCGCTGATCTGTTCTGCCCGCGACGTAAGCGCTGGATTGTCAGGTTCAATGCTCAGAGCGAATTTTGCGTTGGCCGCAGTGTATTCATGTCCCGAGTACACAATTGTATCGTGTGGAAGTGCTGCGAGTTTCTGCAGACTGTCCCACATCATGTCCATTGTGCCTTCGAAAACACGTCCGCAGCCCAGTGCCATAAGGCTGTCGGCCGTAAACGCGGCCCGGCTGCGCGGGAAGTGAAAAGCGATATGTCCGATCGTGTGCCCGGATACATCTATCACTACGCCGGTTTCGTCCCCAATTGAAACGCTGTCGCCTTCGTTCAGGGCGGTATCCAATGGCGGCAGGCGCTCTGCGTCCTTTGCATGTCCAACAACGCGAGCCGGGTGTTTCGCGAGAATGGCCGACAAGCCCATGACGTGGTCGCCATGGTGATGCGTGATCAGCACGTCGGTCAATCGCCAGCCTTTGGCGTTGAGCATCGCCAGAATGGGGTCTGCTTCCGGCGCGTCTATCAGGCCGGTTGCTCCGGATTGCGGATCATGCGCAAGAAAGGCGTAGTTGTCGGACAGGCAGGGCACGGTGACAATCTCGAGGGGCATGGTTTTTCGCCTTATCATTGCTAAAGTCATTCTCAGATTGGCGGATCAAACGGGCGGCCGCAATGCATCTTGATGTTCAGGATTTACGGAATTTCTACTACCGCAGCACGCTGGGCCGCGCGGCACAGGCGTCTATTCGATCTCAGCTTTTGGCTCTTTGGCCGGAAGCCAAGGGGCAAACGGTTGTCGGATTTGGGTTTTCCGTGCCACTTTTGCGCCCCTATTTGGCGGATGCGCGGCGCGTGATTGCATTGATGCCGGGGCCGCAAGGCGTGATGCCCTGGCCGGCCGGGCTGCCCAATGTTTCAGTTCTGAGCGAAGAAACGCTGTGGCCATTGGAAACCGGTCATGTGGACAAGCTTGTCCTGTTGCACGGGCTAGAGACGTCAGAGCGTCCTTCTGACTTGCTGCAGGAATGCGCTCGCGTCCTGGGGCCCGGCGGCAAGGTGATTTTCATTGTGCCAAACCGCGCGGGTCTGTGGTCGCGCACGGACCGCACGCCGTTTGGTTTCGGGCGACCTTACACATTGAGCCAGCTGGAAACCCAAGTGCGCATACATGGTTTCATGCCAGAACGGCACGGTGCGGCCCTGCACTTGTTGCCATCAGAGCGCCGATTTTGGCTCAAATCGAGCGGGATGCTAGAACGTATGGCCAAGTTCAGCCCGACGTCTCGCGCAGGTGGTGTTTTCATGCTGGAAGCGTCAAAACGGGTGCAGCCAAGCCGTGGAACACCGGTTAAAGCGACCGAACTCAGCCCGCTGGGCGTTTTGGAGGGGATGAGAGAGCCCGCGGTCAAGCCGGCATAAAGGGCTTAAAGTGCCTGTTGATTACGCAGTTGCAGAAAATTGGAATCGCACAAGACCCGGAAATTGTTGCAATTTCGTGAAACTGTTACAGGCGCAAAGCGTCGCACTTTTGCTAACCGCTTCAAAACAGGCGGTTTTGCGTGAAGTGTGTGGTCAACATACTGTGTTGCGAGGTTTCAACCGCTCTGCTACATCCACGCTGATTTTGGCGACCAGACGCGAAATCTGGTCGCGCAACGCCCCCGATTGTGTGTTTCTAGCGTGCATTGGGGCAAGACATCGGAAGGGTGGACGTGTCCGAACCAGCTTCGATCTCAGCCGGCATTGCAGAGCGCTATGCCACAGCGATTTTTGACATCGCACAAGACAACAACAATCTGACTGGTCTTGAAAACGGCGTTGATGCGCTGATTTCAGCGCTGGCCGAAAGCGAAGACCTGCGTACAGTGATACATTCACCTATTGTATCGCGCGCAGAGCAAGGTGCTGCAATTGCCGCCATCGCCGATAAGATGGGTCTTGCACCAGTGTTGCAGCGCGGGTTGGGCCTGATGGCGGAAAAACGTCGTCTGTTCGTGCTGCCGCACCTTCTTACAGCATTGAAAGCAATGTTGGCCGCGCAACGCGGAGAGATTTCGGCCGATGTGACCAGCGCCAAGCCGCTGACCAAGGCACAAACAGAAAAACTGTCCGAGACGCTGAAAGCGCGGATGGGCAAAGACGTGACAATCAACGCGACCGTCGATTCAGACTTGATCGGCGGTCTTATTGTTAAAGTGGGCTCCAAGATGATCGACACCTCGATCCGCTCGCGGCTCAACTCCCTCCAGAATGCAATGAAAGAGGTCGGATAAATGGGTATCCAAGCGGCAGAGATTTCTGCGATCCTGAAGGACCAGATCAAGAACTTTGGCAAGGAAGCCGAAGTATCCGAGATCGGTCGCGTGCTGAGCGTGGGTGACGGGATTGCCCGCGTCTACGGCCTCGACAATGTGCAAGCCGGTGAAATGGTCGAGTTTCCGGGCAGCATCATGGGGATGGCGCTGAACCTTGAAAGCGACAATGTCGGCGTCGTGATCTTCGGCTCTGACCGCGACATTAAAGAAGGTGACACCGTTAAGCGCACCAACGCGA
>CAWUIW010000040.1:0-16267 GCA_963922515.1 uncultured Rhodobacterales bacterium
CGAAACTGCGGCCAGTGGACTGGGTATCGACATTTGGCGCACCAAGCTGGAGGTTTACGTGGTAACCTCTGCGTTCACGGCAATCATTGGTGGCTTGCTTTTCCTGCAAAAGCTTCGGATTTCACCGGATGCGGCCTTTTCCGTGAATGACTGGACCGCCTTTGTGATCTTCATCGTTGTGATCGGCGGGATCGGGACACTGGAAGGGCCCATCATAGGCACGCTGCTGTTTTTCGCGCTGCGCGAAGTGCTGGCAGATTTTGGCACGATCTACCTGATGATCCTTGGCCTTGTGGCGATCGTGGTCATGCTGAAAGCGCCCAAGGGCGTCTGGGGGCTGATCCGCGACCGCTTTGATCTTGAACTGTTTCCACTCAGCTACCGCGTCAAAACAAAGGACTGATCATGGGCAAAGGCCAGAAGACGATTATCACCTGTGCGATCACAGGGGCCATTCACACGCCGACCATGTCGGATGCCCTGCCTTACACCTACGACGACATCGCGGCGCAGGCGATCGAGGCTGCCGAAGCTGGGGCATCAATCCTTCATCTGCATGCTCGCAATCCAGAGACTGGGGCCCCGTCGGTGGACCCCAATGACTTCGCGCCTTTCTTGCCAAGGATCAAGCAGGCCACGGATGCGGTCGTGAATGTGTCGACGGGCGGGTCGTTGACCCTGTCGATTCAGGACCGGATCAGACCGGCTGCCACGTTCAGCGCCGAAATGTGTTCGATGAATATGGGCTCCATGAATTTCTCGTTTCACCCGCTTGCCAAGCGGTACGACACGTGGAAATTCGATTGGGAAAAAGACTATGTCGCCAATTCGGATGCGTTCATTTTTCGCAATACATTCAAGGATATTGAAGAAGCGGCCACAACTCTTGCACCGCATGACATCAAGTTCGAACACGAGTGTTACGATGTGGGGCACCTGTACAATCTGAAGTTCTGCATGGACATCGGTCTGTTTAAAGCTCCGATTTTCATTCAGTTTGTGATGGGCATTCTCGGAGGGATTGGGGCCGATGTTGAAAACCTGGTGTTCATGAAAAAGACCGCCGACAAACTTTTTGGGTCCGATTACCGCTGGTCCATTCTGGCGGCTGGTGCGGCACAAATCCCAATGGCGACAACGGCCAGCCAAATGGGCGGCAACGTGCGCGTTGGGCTCGAGGATAGCTTGTTCATCAGCCGCGGTGTCTTGGCCGACTCGAACGCCCAGCAAGTCGCAAAGATCAGGCGTGTCGTCGAAGAGCTGGGATCACAAGTGGCTACCCCGGACGAGGCACGCGAAATACTGGATCTCAAAGGCGGGGACAGAGTGAATTTCTGAAGGCAGCGCGCCCGAAACCGCGCCCCTTAGCCGATCTGCTTGCAATTGTAGCCCCCGGCTGTTCGTGGGGGGCTCTGCGATGTGTTCCGTTCCTGCAGAGCCGTGCCAGCCGACCGGCATGGACATCAAACGTCATAAGTCTGGTGATCAGATCATTTCGACAGGATCGTACCGATGGCCACGCCCAGAAGGGCGGCGCCCAGCTCATTGTTCGAGCCACGATTGTTCGATTTCCGGTTGCCGCTGGATGAGCTGCTGACCCGCTTGGCCGGTGCCGTATACGGCGTAAAGCGGCCGTCGGTTTGCGACACAAGCAGCTGATACTGCGGTTCATTCAGATAGCCGGTTGGCACCAGCCCGTTGGCGGATTGCCAGTTGGAGATACCCGCGCGGGTTTTTGGGCCCCATTGGCCATCGACGCTGCCCACATTGTTACCCGTCGCGTTCAGACGGGCCTGAATGTTGCCTTTGAAGGTCCGATCCATGTTCATGCTGGCTTCCGTCGCTTGGGTCGCTGGCATGTTGCGCAGGGCCGGGGTCACGGTCAGAACCAGAGGCCCAGCCTCGCTGATGCTGGCTGCGCGGGTTGCTTGTGCCGAGTTCGGGGCGTTGCCGCCCAGCATGGCCGTCTGCGTTGTGACCGGCGCTGTGACAGAGCTGTCAAGCTTTCGGATCATACGACGCGCGTTGTTGGCGTAGAGCCCATTGGGAAAGCTGTCGAGATAGGCCCGGTAGTCTTCGACATCGCCCGTCTCGCGGGCCAAGGCAAACAGCAGTTTCTGCTCTTCCAGCATATTATTGGCGACTTCCGAGGTGCCCATGCCCTGTCCGTCCAGCGGCACCACAGGTGTCACGGGTTGGACGCGTGCAACGGGGTTCAGAACAACCGGTCCGGTCAACGACACGTTCAGCCACGGGCGCTGTGCCTCGCCGGTGCTTTCGTACACTTCGCCTGTCACGCGGGTAAAGATTTCGGCAATGTCGGTGTTTTCTGCATCGATGTGGCGCAGCAATGCGGTGGTGAAGGGCGAGTTTGAGCCTTCGCCATCCAAAGCGACCTCGCCAGGGCTGGTTGCAAACGCTATTGCCATGCCCTTACCGCTGTTGGCCACCTTCATTTCGGCCAGGCCGTTTTGAACGGCAGCGGACCGCGTCGCGCCCATGGATCTGGAAAGATTGCTCGCCAAGGGATTGTTCCGACACGCGTCAAGGAACACCAGATTCACGGCGTTCGACAGGGACATTTGGCGGGTCACGAAATCCACTGGCACGGCTTCGAAATCAAGCGCTGTTTCATCTTCGAAGGCGGCATCAACCGGCACCAGGTAATTCACCCCGTCGACGGACATGCCATGCCCGGCATAAAAGAACAGGTTCACGTCAGCTTGCCGTGACGCGCGACTGAAGTCGCGCAACAAGTGTTCCATGCCAAATTTGTCCAGATCGAAACCGGTGTAGGTTTCGAAACCCAGAGATTCCAGCTTGCTGGCCATCGCGCGCGCATCGTTCGCCGGGTTCGCCAGCGGTGTGGCATACAGATAGTTCCCGTTGCCAATCACAAGCGCGATTTTCTTTTCGAGGTTGGCAGAGGCATATGTCGCGAATGAAAGCGACACAAAGCAAATTGCGAGAATTTTCAGAAGCTTGGGCATCAAGGCCTCCTTGTCTCTGTCCTATGAAAGCGGATCGATGTTGATAATCTCGACCCTCCTGTTCAACGGGTTCATGATGTTTGATGGGTCAATGGGTTTAGACAGGCCGTAGCCGACGGGAATCAGCTGCCCGACGGGAAAATCGTACCAGATGACCAAGTGGTCGACGACGGTGCGGGCCCGCCGCTCTGACAGCTCTTGGTTGTAGAGCGCGTCGCCCCGCCCGTCTGTGTGACCAGCCACTTGAAAGGTCATATTGGACAAGCGCGGATCCAGCAACGCCTTAGCCAATGACCGCAATGCCAGCATCCCATCCGTGGTCAAATGGGCCGAATCCAGTTCAAAATTGATCGTCAAATCAACAGCAGGCAGATCCATCGCCGGGGGCAGCTGGCCTTGCACATTGATGCCGCGTTTGGTCGTTGAATTCATGGACCGAACGGTTGGTCCGGTATTTTGCGGCAATAGCTGCATTACAATAGACTGACTGTCTTGAAAGCCCTGCGCCGACAAAAGCTGCGAAAAGGCGAAATAAATAGCAATAAATACCGCAGGAAGTCCGCGTCTCATCAAGCTACCCCACCAAAGGCGAATCTAAAATACGACTTCATTTCACGGTACCACAGTCAGATGCACAATCTCAGCAGAAATCTCACGCATCCCGCGCCCGCTTTCAACTTCGTCATTTAAGCTGGCTTTCAACAGATCAAGGAAGAGCGCCTGATCCACGGGTCCCAGTCCCGTCTGCGCGTATTGACCGGCGGCGCCACTCTCCAAGTCCTCCAATTCCTGTATGGGACTGCGTGAGGCGATGGCAATGATGGCTTCGGTTCCGGCAGGCGCAGATGCTGTGTAGGTTTGCCGACCTTCAAGACCGTCGCCGAACCGCAAGCGTGTGTTTGGCGGATACTGTCTGCGCATCAGCGCGCGCCGCGGCAACAGGTTTACAACCGAGCCATCGGCCTGCAGGTAGGCAAGGTACACAAAGCTGAAAAAGTCGGGCGTTGTCACTTCGAAGGCCAGGCTTTCGGAAAAGGCAATCCGGGTTTTGTTGGACAACATGCGAACAGCGGGGCGCAAATCGGACGACATGGGCAGCTCAAGCGCTTCCAATGCCTGACAGACGGGCCTCGGCCGTTCCACCACGGACCCAATCGTCGCAGGTCCGAACTTGGCTTCCAGATACTCCAAATCGTCGGCCGTCTTGACGTGACCCTTGAGCACCAATTGACCGGCAGAGGTCACTTCCCAGAACAAGCTGGCGCAATCCAAAGGCTCATTCAATCGAATGCGCGGCTCGGCTTGGCCGGCACAGGCGGCGAGGTACCCGGGCCCCGGCGCGGTGCCTTGGCTGATCCGGGGCAGGGCCAATGCCCTTAGATCGTCTTGGCACCGTGCATCTGTTTGGAACACCAACGGGTGCTGCGATATTTGCCGTGCGAGGGCCTGATAGTCGGCTGACCGCGCGCCATTCGACTGCGTGGCAGAACGGGTGGCGCCGCGCCCTAGGCTGGCCTCCCAATCTGTCAATTGGCGCTCAGTTGTATAAATCAAATCGCGCATCCGGGCGAGGTCACCCCGCGCCGTGTTGATGAGTGATCTGATTTCAGTGACTTGGTCGTTCTGCTGCGCCGTCAAAGGGGCTGCCAACAGCACGGACGCGGTGCAAGCAACGGCCCATGTTCTGATCAAGGAAAATGCCGTCAATTGCACCACTCCTTGGCTTTGCGGAGGCTCAGTTCGCTGCCGCGCAACAGGTTCAAACTGTTCCGCGCGCGGGTGTATCTGGCGTCTATGTCAAACGGGCTATTGTCGCTTTCCGTTACGCCGTCGTCTGGCCAACATGTCTCTAAGTGGTACACAAGATCGCTCAACTCGAACCGGGAAACGCTGCCCAGATCGGCTTCGACTGACGCCAGCATTGCGGACAGGTAGTCGGGGCAGGACCCACGATCCAGATCCGCTGTCAGCGTGGCAAAAGCGGAAACCGTGTTCGATGCCTGACGTACAACTGTCGCGATCTTCTCGAAATACGCATCCAGTGCTTCCGGTGTTCGGTGGTTATGGTCGCTATCGGCAAAGCACAGCAAGTTTTGCGATGACCGCGATGTCGATACGAAGGTTTCTGTTTCGGTTGTGTTTTTTGCTGGGGTCTTGTCATCAATGCCGTTCAGATCGGTTGATCCAAACCGGACCAGGTCGATACGCTGTTCGATTTCAGCAATGACATCATCGATTTCGCTGAGGCTTAGACGGTCCAAAGCATCGGGCGGCAGTGATTGGCCCATGACGGGTGCACACAAGCCAACAAAAACAAGACTGGAAAATGCCAAGAAACAACGTCTCAGGATATTGGAAAAGCCCATACTGACAGCACCCTCCTCACCCGAATTACATTTAAAGAATCATTTGAACTGTTCAGTTTATCTGAGAATACTGGGTCATAGTAGCTGTCGCAATGGACATAGCGGTCGATGAATTGAAGCGCTTTTGTAGTTCAAATTTTTTGTTGTTTTTTGCGGTATTGGGCGTTGGTTGCCTTTCGGGTGCAACGGCGCGCGCAGACGTTTTGACCGATGCCTTTCGTCCACCTCAGGGCGAGGTCGCATGTTCCGATGTGGCATTTCTGGAACGTGAAAAGTTTGTTCGGTGCCGCCAGCGTTTTTTGCAATACGATTTGCCCGTTTACCTTGAGCAGGTGCGCGAGGCCCGCGCCAAAAGGCTTGAGACAGAGCGCGCGCGGATCTGGGCATGGCTTGCCACGCCGCCGAATGCCAATTGCGAAACCGTTCCCGAATACGAACTGGACAAGTTCGACCACGAATGCCGAGCACCGGATTTTCAGGGCGATGTACTGGGCGGCCTGCAGGCCGATCTTGCCCGGTTACAGGCTGAAAGGGACTCGCTCGCCAATCAGATCGCCGTGATTTACGAACGGTACGAAAGGGCGTCGAAGCGTCAGGGTGAGGTTGAGCGTTCCGGCGTATCTGGAAACGTCGAAGAATTGGCCGACGTGTTGGCCATTCTGGATGAAACCCTCGCGCAAATGGCGCTGATCGAGCAGCTGGGCCCGGTTTTCCAGGACGTCGAGACCATGCCACCGGTCAAGCGCATGCGGCTGGTGCAAGCGCCGGCAGGCTTGGAATTGCACGCGCGCTCGGATACCGCGGCCAATCCCGTCGAGCGTATCCGCTTGCCATACGAAACGGTTGTCGTGATCGAAACGGAACCTGACGGCACGGACCAACTGCCTGTTATTCATCCTGATTTTGGGCTTCGATATGCCACGTCTGCAGACCTTTTTGCACAATAGGACACGCAAAATATGCCGAATTTGACAAGATTTATGCAGCTGAACTCCCGGGGCATCGCATGGGTGGTTGCTGTCGTCACAGCGGCGTGCTTTTCGGGGCCCGCTGCCGCGCAAGACGAACAACCATACCTGACAATTACCACCGGGTCGCCAAGTGGAACCTATTACCGCTTTGCGCGTGAGATCGCGGAGATGTTGCCCAGCACGATGCGTTTGGACATCGCGGAAAGCGAAGGCTCGGTTCAGAACCTGCGGCGTTTGATCGGTTACGAAGGTCAGTCCGAGCAAAAATACTATCAACTGGCCATGGTTCAGGCGGATGTTCTGGATCAGTTGCGCAACCGTGCAAAAGGTGACGAGGTCTTGGAGACCATCGTGGGGCGGATCAAGGTGGTCATGCCGCTCTACAACGAAGAGATTCATGCGTTTTCGCAGGCGAGTATGGGGCTGAATTCGATCGAGGATTTGCTCGACGACAGCATTCTGGTCAACGCGGGCGGCGAGAAAAGCGGTACAAACCTGACCGCGCGTTGGCTGTTCGAACAGATCGGCGAGACAGAGCGGACATTTGACTGGGCGAATGTTCCCGACGAGGCGGGCTTGCCCAACATCGGAAACGGTTATGATGTCCTGTTTTCCGTTGCCGGCGCGCCCAGCAACCTTGGACGATCTATCGAGCCCAACCAGGATGTCACGCTTGTGCCCATCGAGGTGCCCGCACTTTATGATCTGGAAAACTCACCCTACAGGCCGGCCATTCTGACCCGGGACGTTTATCCGTGGCTTCAAGATGACGTCAAAACAATGGCGGTGACGGCCCTTTTGGTGGCCTTCGACTACGACGAAAACAACCCGTATTGCGAGCTGATCGAACGCTTGACGCTGGCCATCCTGGACGGTTTGGCGTTTCGCCAGGAACCCGGGGGCGGGCACCCAAAATGGCGCGACGTTGACAAAGTAAACGCTCAGAACCGTTCGGATCTGTATGCTTGTGCAGAGCGCGCCCTGAACGCGCGATAGGGATCTAACGGATGCGACTGGTGACTCGACTGGTTTGGGGAATGGTTGTCGCGGGTGTCACCGCCTGGACCGCGCAGGCCCAATCCGCGCCAGATCGCTTTGCTTTGGTGTTTGGCAACACGGGCTACGAACGCCGCGCAGATGGAAAAGAGGTGGTGAATTCACCCATCAACCTAAGGTCGCCCGAAAATGATGCGCGCGCCTATATAGGCGCGCTGGAGGGTTTGGGATGGGAAGTTCTGAACACGTCGTTCGCCAACCGCACGGCGGCGGGTTTGCAGAATGATCTCGACAAGGCCGCGCGACGCATCACGGCGGGCTCAGAGGTTGTGTTCATCTTCAATGGTCATGGGTTTTCCGAGGGCGACAGAAACTACCTCGTTGGGGTCCCCGAGGACGGGGAGCGATATGCGTCTGTCGGCGACATGCGTGTCGGGTCGATTGACCTAGAAGATGTCGTGGACCGCCTGTCTCAAGGTTCGCCAGCGCGGATCGTAATGATCATCAACGCCTGCGGAGATGAGCCATTGGTCACGAACACTTCGCAGGCACCAGCACGCCCACGATTTGACGAGCGCGTTTCAGAAATTCTCGTGCTGTACAGCTCTTCGCCAAAGGGAATTGCATACGATTGGGTTGACACCGACGATCTGGAACAGCCGGCCGATGAAGTTCTCTCGGCCTTTACCCGCACCTTTCAGCCCATCATGAGCCAAGATCGCCCGCTTTTGAGCCTGTTCACAGAGGCGCGGCTTGAGGTTGAACGGCTCACCGTCGCTGCTGCCAGCGCCCGCAACCGTCCGGATCGCCAAGGTTTGCAAATACCGCATGTATTGTTCGACACGATTAACGGCCAGTTCAACCTCGCCGACGCGTCCGACACCAGTGTGGATGCCGTTCAGTTCGCGGATTGGCGCCTGCAGCCCCAATCCTGCCGGTTCAATCCGGACAGTCTGGGCGAAGCCTTGCAGCTCAGAGACGGGCCTGCAGCGCTTGAGGGCGCCGAAGAACAAGCAGTAAAGTCGTGTATTCTGGCCGCCGCGCTTGGGGATCTTGGGATCCAACGGTTGTCGTTCGACGACAGCCGTCGTGGTGTTGTCGTGGCCCTAAGCGGACCCGACGCTGTGTTCCGCAACAAGGATCTGATATCGATGGCCAATGTCACACCGTCCGGCGAAAACCGCCAGCGCTACAACTTCAGATCGCTGGATATCTTCCGTGACATGCTGTCCGAGCACTATTTTACACCGGGCCACAACATAACGTTTGCGTGGAAACGAAACGACGGCACGCTGCCGGGATCTGGATTCACGTCTAGGGATTTCTGAGGGAGGCGGGACAATGCGTATCGTTGCAACGCTGGCGGCTTTGTTGGCCATGTCTTCGCCGGTCGGCGCAGAATTCACAGAGCTAGAGGTCAGCACGATCGTCCAACTCGAAGAGACGGTGAACGAAAGCCTTGGTGACATGTCTGGTTCGCACAAACATCGGGTGCGTACCAATGCCCTTTTTGCTGGCTTTCAACTTATCAAAGACAGTGCCGAAACGGTCGAGTTCGCCAACATCAAACGCCCCCCGATCTTTGTCCCCTCCAATTTGGAACAGAAGGACAACCTGGTTTTCTGTGCCGAGTTTCGCACAATCAACGGCTACTACATCGCCTTTGGCGAAAGCGTGACCGAAGTCAGAGATGAGGGCGGTGCCGATGAAAGCGCGTTGAAGAGCGTTCAGGTCAGTGGGCCCAAAACCGGGCTGGTCAGCAGCAACTACTCTGACGACTTGATGCTCACCCGTGCGTTCGTGGCTCCCGATTGCGTCAGCCGCCGGTCTTCCTACTACGTGCCTATTTCAATGGTTGATAAGCCAGAGGTCTTGTTGGCTGTTTTCGAGATTGGCGCCGCTCAGTTGAAGGCTGAGTTGCGCACGGTCAACAACGATGGAAACGCGGCAGAAAATGGTGATCCCTTTGTTTGCCAACCAACGATCCGTGTAGAGCGTGGGTTTGATTGCACCATCAAACTCGAGGCGGCCAAAGAATCTGACTTGCACGAAGTGCACGTACAAATCTTTCGGCCGGGGCAGCAGCCGAAAACCTTCCGTGCCCGCGTGAACTTGCCGAAAAAAGACTGATGGCAGATCAAGAGAGTTCCAACCAAGACGGTATGAGCTGGTGGGAAACCAGGGTGGTGGATCGAACCCGCCATCTTTTGATCCCTGTGATAACCGTTCTTTGGGCCGCAAGCACGCTCAGTTGGATCATCCTTGTTGTAACCGCCTTCGTTCTTTTTCGTGGCGGACTTTATCTGATCGAAGCCAGCACCAGCCGTCTGGAATACGAGGTCACCGATCCAGAGCGCAGCAGGATTTTCCTGAACGGAGCGCTGGTTTCTACGGAAAAGGGGTTTGTGCAAGAGTCTGGCGGCGACCTGCTGGCAGAGGATATTCTGAAACAAGGCTTTTGTGTTTTTGGTTACATTGTTCCGGCGCAGGGAGCGACGCTTGAATTCGACATTTACCAAGGTGCGCAGCTTCTGACGATCAGCAAGACCCGCGCGGAAGATGCAAGGAACGCTTCGAAGGGCGCAGATAAAACCGCGGGTGATGCAGCACCGTCAGAAGGACGCACGCCAGAAAGCGGGTCATCCAGCCAAAGTGGTGATGCAGCATCCGATCGCGCGATTGTCGCGACGCTCGAGCAATCTGAAAAATCGTACATCGTCTATGACTTTGCTGCGCCGCCCGTCACCGATTCGAATGGAGAAGGTTCAAACGATGGAGCAGCTCAGGACCTCTCTTTGGTTTTAGGACAGCCGCCACTGCCCTTGGAGGGGTTCGTTGAAGTGACGGAAGATCCCGGGTGTCACCCGGACCGGTCAAAGGATGGCCTGTTGGGTGTTTTTGCACCGCGCAGTGACCCGGTTTACATTGGCGGCCCCGGGCTTTTGGGGCGTGAGGTGGTTGTGACCGAGCAAGGGCGGCAGATCGCACGCGACCCACTGACCTACACGAAAGGCGCTATCAGCGTCATCATTCGCGAAACCCTGTGTCTGGGCCGTCTGTATGGCCAGCCCTGTTCGCGTATTTTCAATCCCGAAGTTCCGCCCATGCCCATTCCAGCGGGCGCGTCGGTGTGGGGCTTGTCGGATTTCGCCGACAAAAACTCTCGGTCGTATCTGCAGGGCCAGTTGTTCTTCGACGACGGGCTGTACACCGTGTCCTTATCGACAGCTGCACAAGGATTTTCTGTTCTACTGCCAAACAGCGATGGACGCGTGGAAAACAGCAATGATCTGAGCGTGTCGATTGCCGATCGATTGAGATACGAACCTGTTTTGGTCGTCTTGTTCGCGATTGTGCTGACCACAACAAGCCTTTTGGTCGGTCTGTTTCAGATCGACCCCAGCAAAAGGCTGAAAAGCAGACTGCGTTCTGAGGACGATGCGGATCCGGCATCCATTTCTGACTCTGCGTCCAACGTGGATACTCATGAGGTTGACACCGCGACGGCGGCAGATGGCGACGCGTCCAACACCTCGACGGCCGAAACGGAAGCTATCGAAGACACAACAAAAAGCGGAGCGACCGGTCTGGAAACGTGACGCGGCGGCGAGCTTTGGGGCGGACGCATGAATAAGACGGTTACAAGGTGAGTTCGGTCCACAGTGGCCAATGGTCAGAACCCAGAGTGTTTTGATCAACCCAGCACGACGTGACCTTGTCGGCAAAACTCGAGGATACAAAACAGTGATCAATGCGCGCATGCGTGTCTTTTTGCGTTGATCCTTTTGCTTCTGGGTGACCGGCCAGGACCCACGCGTCCAGCAGGCCATCGCGGTTCGTCAGTCGACCGTGCAGTGGCGACTTGGGCCCGATCATTGCATCGTATTCGGGCATGCCGGGTGCAAAGTTCATATCGCCCATCAGAATGATGTCTCGCGGCATTGGTGGTTCTGTCTCTTCCGCCCAGCCGGCGTCGGGGTCCGGATGGCCGCCACACCATGCGCCGCCCTCCGTCGGGGCAGATGCGAGGATTTCTTTGATTCTTTGAACCTGAGGCATGCGCGTTTCCACGCACAGATGGCTGAGATGCACCGAGTAGAACCGAATTGGCCCTGCGGGTGTTTGAATGACGGCCTCGAGCAGGCCTTGTTGGATCGAATGCAAGGTCCTGTCGCCCCATTTCGGGAGCGGAAAGTTTCGACTTGAGACAATTGGCCAGCGGCTCAGGATCATTGTACCGAACTGCTTGCGGCGCGAAACGATGCGGTTGCCGGCGCGATAGCTGGCGTCCATGTCAAGGTTCGCCCCGTAAACCCAGTGATGTTGCGGCAGGCCATCGGCCAGCATGGCTGGGCCGTCCACCATGCCGCTGCGTTGCCAGAACCGATCAACCTCTTGCAATGCTATGACGTCGGCGCTGACGACTTCGCTTGCGATCCGCGATAGATCATAAAGGCCGTCCATGCCCAAACCATATTGGATATTGTAAGTCACAAGTTTCATGGGCAGATTCCCAACTCCCGAACGTCTCACTGGCATGGCGCCCACCGGAATAGCTGAACCCACCCCAATCTTGCAAATCCGGCGGGAACCGGTTTCGGTTGAACAGGCGCTTGATACTGCAGGCACATCTTGAGGCGGGGCTTTGCGACGCCGTTGCAACAGGCGTCCAGGCCGGAAAAGGGTCGTTTCTTGCCAGAAATGTCATGCAGTTGTCATTCGGCAGCTTTAACAAGAATTCATTCGGATGAATCGATCATGACACGTATGGACTGGACAAGAATTCGCGACGAAATCGCCGAGGACATCCGCACAGGACGGTTGTCTACCGGAGATCAATTGCCCACGGAAACCCAATTGGCCGAACGGTTCAGGATCGGTCGCCATTCTGTGCGAAAAGCGGTCGAAGCGCTTGCGCGCGAGGGTAAACTGAGCATCGAACAGGGGCGGGGGACCTTTGTTGAAGCGACGCCGCGATTGACCTATCAGATCGGACGACGCACCCGCCTGCGCAAGAACCTGATCCCCCAAGGTGTGACCGTGACAAGCGAACTGGTGTTGGGTCACCGCGTCGCCGCCCCCGCGGATGTTGCAAAGGCGCTGCTGCTTGGGACTTCGGACCAAGTCACGGAAAGCCAGCGCATCACTTTGGCCAACGATCTGCCTGTGGCCTTCGGCGCGTCTTTTCATTGCGCCACGCGGTTCCCCGAAATCATCGAACGACGCGATGTGTTGGGCTCGACCACCGAAGCGTATCGATCCTATGGGATTGACGATTATTACCGCCAGCACACCGCGATTCACTCGCGCCCGTCCACCGCGGAAGAGGCCAAGGTCCTCAAGCAGCACGTGGATATGCCGGTACTGGTTGTTTTCGCAATTGACGCCACGCCGGATGGCACCCCGATCTCTTACAAGCGGGTGATCTGGTCTGCCGCACGCGTGACATTCACGATGGAGCATTCAAATGACTGAGGTGCTGAGCGCGTTGGCGCGCGCGGACGCAGAGCAGCTCAAGGCTTTCGCGGAAACACTTCTGCCCGATCTGGGCGAGATCGAGGTGCTTCAATCCCGCACCGGGCTGGTGATGCTGCCAATGCGGGACACTGCGCAAGGCGTTGCCTTTCATCTGGGCGAAGTCCTGATGAGCGAAGCGCATATTCGTGTCGGAGACGTTGAAGGCTACGGCATGCGTCAGGGCCGCGACCTTGAGGCATCAATGGCGATGGCGCTCGTTGACGCAGCGATAAACAGCCACGTGCGTGCGAAGGATTGCATGGCTTTTTGCGCCGAACAGTCCGGCGATCTGGCCAAGCGGGATGCCGAAACTCTTCGGCGGGTTGAAGCGACCCGCGTCGATATGGAAACCTTCTGATGGTTGCTATCCCCCGTCCCAGCCCCGCCGAAACGCGGGCAAACGAGACATTTGACGCCTTGCTGTGGTGCATGAGCCGGCCCGGTTTGACCCGCAGGCTACCCAAAGCGGGCGAGTCCCCGATCATCGAGGCGTTGCTGGACCGGGAGTGCCGCGTGCACTCTGCCGTGCCTGGCCTGATGTCCGAAATTATGCGCACCGGTGCAGCGATTTCCGAAATTGAAGACGCTGATCACGTGTTTCTAGGGACTTTGGGCGCGCCTGATGTGCTGAAACAGGTCCAGACGGGCAATGACCTTTATCCCGATCACGGTGCGACTGTGATCGCGCGCGCCGCGTTTGGGCAGGGCCAAAGACTGCGGATGTCCGGTCCGGGCGTGGAAGGGACGGTCGAGGTCAGTATCAGCGGTCTGCCGGATGGCTTCTGGCAAAACCGATCGGCCTTGATCCGGTACCCCATAGGGTTCGATGTATTTCTTATTGATCACGAGATGCTCATTGGCGTGCCTCGTTCAACAAGTGTCGAGGTGCTTTGATGGCTTACGTGGCAACGCGCGGTGGCGAACGTGCGATAGAACAATCCGAGCGGCTGTTTCGCGAGGAGATGGGCGCCATTGATGCGGCGCGCGTTGACGAAGTGAAGAAAGGGCTACCGTATCTGATCGACCGGATCATGGGGGAAGCCTCGCTCTATGACGAGGATTTGGCGGCGTTGGCTTTGGCCCAAACCGGCGGCGAACTCTATGAGGCCGTCCTGCTGTTGCGGGCCTGGCGGACCACGCAACCGCGATTGAGCGTGGCAGCGCCGATAGAACAATCCAGTCTCTTCACACATCGCCGTATTTCGGCGGCGTTCAAGGACATTCCCGGCGGTCAGGTTTTGGGGCCGACGCTTGATTACGCGCATCGGATCTTGGCGACAGAAGTGCTGGAAGGCGACACCTATGTGCCCGCCGCGGTCACTCTTGCAGACAAGCCGGCGCCGGCCTATCAACCGGCCGTTAGTGCATGGCAAGCGGAAAATGATCTGCTTAGTGTGCCGTCGGCTGACAGCGTTTCCGGCAACGACATTCCTGATTTGACGCGCGAGCCGTTGTTGTTCCCAGCCAAGCGCGCGCACACGCTGCAAAGTCTGGCGCGGGCGGAAACCGGAGGTGTTCTTGCGCTTGGCTACGCGGCCATGCGCGGCTACGGTCAGGCTCACCCGACTGTGAACGAACTGCGCCTTGCCGAGGCCGATATCACGGTCGCACATCCGGACGGGCGGCAGTTTTCTGCTGGCCGCGTCAAGGTTAGCCAAGCCGAGGTGGTCGACAAGAAGGGCGAAGCACTTAGCATCGGGTATGCCGCCACCTTTGGCTGGAACGAGGTGAAGTGCATCGCGGCCGCCACTTTGGACCTGAACAGCAAAGGCTCTGAAAAAGGCTCGGCAACCGAAGAGGAATTTTTTCTTTACCATACTGAGGGTGTCGAAAGCTCTGGTTTCTGCATCCACTTCAAGTTGCCGCACTACGTGACGTTCCAATCGTCGCTGGACGCAATGCGCGACGCAAAAGCGAACAAAGAGGCCGCGAAGGCACCGGCAAAGACGGAACCTGCAGAATGAGCATCGCTGACATCACTCATCCCTGGCGGGCCACCAGCTATGGTTTTCTCGACGGGTCGGCCAAGCGGGAAATGCGTCGCAAAATGCTGAAATCCGTCGCTGTTCCAGGCTGTCAAATGCCGTATGCGAGCCGCGAGGTCCCCATGGCACGTGGTTGGGGCACGGGCGGACTTCAGGTATCGCTGACCCTCGTCAATCCCAAGACCCGTGTAAAGGTCATCGATCAAGGCGCAGATGACAGCGTCAATGCCGCTTCGATCCGTCGGTTCATTGCGCGGGTTGCGGGCACGCCTACAACGATGGATGCCCTTGAAGCGGACCTGATCCAATCACGGCACCGCATCCCCGAAGAGATCCTGCATGAAAACCAAATCCTAGTTCTGCAGGTGCCCAATCCCGAGCCGCTTCGTCCTGTGCAACCAAACATGTCGATCGCCCGGCAGATGCATGCCGATGCCGATTACGGGCGCATGTGGTTGCAGCTATATGAACAGATTGTCAGGTCGGGTCGCGTGATGCAGGGCGCGTCCTATCCGAGCTTGGTGAATGGACGCCACGTGATGACACCGTCGCCCATTCCCCGGTGGGATGTCCCGAAACTGAACATGGCCAAGCACCTGACGATTTTGTCTGCCGGTCGTGAAAAGCGCATCTTTGCCGTACCACCATACACCAAGGTGGAGCCGCTGGTGTTTGACGACGTGCCATACCGGGTCGAGGATCACGCCCACCTTGTCTGCGACCGGTCGGGCAGTCGCGGCTTTTTCATGAATGAAATCCCACAAGATGACGGCACCTCGACGTTCGAGGTGTCCGACAGCGAATGGGGTGTCAAAACCATCCGTGCGCGCGACGGCGACGGTGAAACCAGAGGCGACACTTGGTACAAGGACGGGGAGATGCCATCGTGACCTTGACCCTTGATGCCCCCCGCATCGTCGGCACGCACCCTCTGCTGCAGGTGCAGTCTGTGTCCAAATCCTACGGCGCTGTTCATGCCTTGCGCGATGTGTCTGCGCGGGCCTATCCCGGAGAGGTTTTGGGGATTGTCGGTGAAAGCGGATCGGGGAAGTCCACGCTTTTGCGCATGATGAACTTGGAAGAAACGCCTGATACGGGCAGCTACACGCTCGATCTGCCGGACCATCCGGGGAACCTGTTCGAGCTGGACCGCTTCGCGCGCCGCATGCTGTGTGCCAAACACATCGGCATCGTTTATCAGAACCCGCATCAAGGTTTGCTGATGCGTCATTCATCGTCGGGCAACGTGGCTGAACGCCTGTTGGTTGCCGGCGAACGCAGCTTTGCAACCTTGCGCGCCAAAGCGACGGAGGCGCTGGATGCGTCAGAGTTTCCGCTGGATCGGTTGGATGCCCCCCCGATCGAGCTGTCGGGCGGAATGCAACAACGTGTCCAACTGGCCAAGGCGATTGCGCTGGAACCTGCGCTTTTGCTGTTGGACG
>CAWUIW010000041.1:0-15945 GCA_963922515.1 uncultured Rhodobacterales bacterium
CAATGCGGCGCGCGCTTCGGCGATGACACCGGCCGGGCCCCAGTCATCGGTCTGTGGAAACGCCGCGTTCAGTGCATCGCGCGCTGCGGTCAAATTGCCACCCGGCCATGTGGGTCTTGGCGGCAGATCCTGTGCCATGGCTTCCAGCGTGGCGCCGGTGTCGGCGACCAAGTTCAGGCTGGCCTGATGCATGTAGTGCCGGTTCGGTACCGCCGCGATATCAATCACATTCTGCCGGTCTGGATCAAACACGTTCCGCCAACCGGTGCGCATTTCGATAGGATCATATCCAATGCCGAGTACCAGATCAGACGCCTGTACAACCGGCAAAAGATGCCGGTCGGCCAAGGGCGACAACCCCGCCGCGCCCAGACATAACGGGTGATCTTCGGGCAAGACGCCCTTGGCCTTGTAGGTTGTTATGACCGGTATGCCAAAATGCTCGGCAAAGGCCTGTACAATCCTTTCGGATCCATCGCGCAGCACGTCCAGCCCGACCATGGCGACCGGGCGCTCTGCTTCGGCGAGCCAGGCCCTCGCACGGGCCAAATCCGACAAGGCGGGTTGAACCGGCGCCGGGCTGGATTGGATCGGTTGGGGGGCATGAGGAACCACAGAGTCTGCCACCGCAATCGGCACATCGATCAGGACGGGTCCACAGCGGGGCGTCGTGGCAATCGACACCGCTTTGTCCGCGATGATCCCCGCGCTTTGAGCGCTCAGCCGAAACGTGGCTTTGGTAATGGGGCGCAGAACCGCTTCGTGGTCCAGAACCTGGTGGGTATAGGTTTGCGCTTCATCCGCGTCCACACAGCCGGTCAGAACGATCATCGGAACCCGGTCTTGTTCGGCGTTCGCAATCACGTTCACACCATTCATCAATCCGGGACCCACCGTGGCCACCAAAATTGCCGGTGCCCCGTCACAATGATGAACACCTTCGGCGATAAACCCACCGGCGTTTTCGTGTTTCACGAGTGTAAAACGGATCCCCGCCCGCTCCAGTGCATCGACAATGGTCAAAACCTCGCCACCGGGCATGCCAAAGGCGTGGCGGCAGCCTGCCGCAAACAGGCGGCGCGCGACTAAGTCAGCAGCGCGAACTGGCGTATCGGTCATTCAAGTAGCCCTTTGATGGTCCAAAGATGAGAAAGAGGATTACGGCCCAAGGTGCAAGTGGCAGCCCCTATTGCGTCGCCGCAGTTGCGATGGCAGCAAACTTGCCGTCCAACTCTTGGGCGATCGCGACAAGTGCCTCTCCGCCTTCATCGACATACGGCGCAAAAACGAAACTTGGCGTCTTGTAGGACAGCGTGGCTGTCGCATCCTTGTTTTCCGTCACATAAAAACGTATTGGCGCTTCGATCATGGCCGCTGTTGACAAAGACAGAACACGCACCGCGTAGTCATTGTTGAATACCCCCAAAACGCGATTGCCCGGAATGGTGATCCCCCGCCGTGCGGCAGCCTGTGTCGGGCCGGCTTGGGTCACAACGCTCAGGCCTTCGGCCTTAACGGCCGATTTGAGTGCCGCAGTCAAATCCGTGTAAGAATGGGACGTTGGCGTCGTGATCCATCCGTCACGCGCGGAAATGGACTGCGCCGATACAGCGATGCCACTGAAACAAAGCGCTGAAATCAAACCAATAATAACAGTGCGCTTCATGACAAATCCTCCGTTGATTGATTTGCTCTTTCGCAAAAGACAGGTGCACTGGTCAAATCACGGCTTGGTGGGCGGCATCAAAACGAAGGGCTCCCGCAAAAACTGAAACATTTGCACACGAAATGATAACGCATTCTCCGAAGCTCTCACACGCGCGCGAGGCCGGGTTCTGTTTTGTTTCGCCTACAATATTGTAGCCACACACCCGGCGCGGTGCCGGGTCCACAATAGGATAGACAGTCATGAAACGTTTTGCCTTGGCCCTGGCCACCGCCGCAACTTTCGCCGTGCCTGCGTTTGCAGGCGATCAGTACATCGACAACAGCGGCTTTGCTGTTTCGGGTTACGACGTGGTCGCGTATCGCGGCCTCGACCAGGTCCCGGTTGGTCAATCCCAGCCTGAGGCCGTCGCTGGCCGTGCGGACATTACCGCAGAGTATAACGGCGCCACATTTGCTTTTGCCAACGAAGACAATCGCGCAAAGTTCCTTGAAAACCCGGCGTATTACGCACCGGCCTATGATGGGCACTGCGCCTATGGCGTATCCCGCGGCGGCAAGGTTCCCGCCAATCCCCATCTGTGGCGCATCATTGATGATGTTCTGTACCTCAACATCACCAAAAACGTCGTTGGATTCTGGGAAGAGGACATTCCGGGCAACATCGATCTGGCCGAGAACAACTGGGTTGGCATTGAGCCGAACGCCTCATCGACCAACGTGATCCCAAACTTCACAACGCCGGCGCCGATCCAGAACTGATCTGATCGCCCGGCCATGCCCAATGAGCCTGACAAACGGGCGCAACCGGTCTAGGTTGCGCCCATGCCGTCGCCTGTATCTTCTATTCGAAACCTGGGTCCCGCTTATGAGGCCGCCTGCGCCAAGGCCGGCATCAACAGCGCCGAAGAGCTACGCGACTTGGGCGCGGATGTCGCCTATGGTCGGATGCTGGAACCCGGGTTGAAACCGCACTTTATTGGATACTACGTGCTTGTGATGGGCTTGCAGGGCCGCCCTTGGAACGATTGCAAAGGCGATGAAAAGACGGCGTTGCGCAAGCGGTTTGACGTGCTCAAAGCCAGCCACCCCCAGCAGGATGCACACGGGTTGGTCGCCGCTTTGGATGAAATCGGAGTGCGGGTGGACGCACGGGATCTGGAATAGGAAACGCCGCCCTTAACAGGCGGCGCTTTTGCAGTTTTCTTGGGCTATCAGCCGACCAGTTCGAGACCGGCAAAGAAATATGCAATCTCTTCTGCCGCCGTCTCGGGCGCGTCGGACCCATGAACAGAGTTTTCGCCAACGCTTTCGGCGAACTCGGCGCGGATGGTACCAGGTGCCGCATCTGCCGGGTTGGTCGCGCCCATGATCTCGCGGTTCTTGGCAACCGCGTCTTCGCCTTCCAGAACTTGTACAACCACCGGAGCCGATGCCATGAAGTCGCACAGTTCATCATAAAACGGGCGTTCCTTGTGAACGGCGTAGAAAACACCGGCTTGCGCCTTGGTCAGGTGAATACGCTTTTGTGCCACGATCCGCAGCCCGGCCTCTTCGAACTTGGCATTGATCTTGCCGGTCAGATTGCGGCGGGTTGCATCAGGTTTGATGATCGAGAATGTGCGCTGCAGGGCCATGCGGGCGTTCCTTTTCGTATGTGTCGGGCCAAGAGGTAACCGGGCCTAGAATCCCGCGCCTCGTATCATGCAGGTTGGGCGATGGGAACCCTGCAAAACCGCAGACACCAGAACCTGTTGACAGCCACTTGGGCCTAAGCCACACCCGCCTCATGCTGCGCATAGAAGACATACGCTACGCGGTGGAGGGCCGGCCGCTGTTTGAAGGCGCCAGCGCGGTCATTCCCGATGGGCACAAGGTGGGCCTGGTGGGCCGCAACGGGACCGGCAAAACCACGCTGTTTCGCCTGATCCGCGGGGAACTGGACCTGGAAAGTGGTGCCATTCACCTGCCGAAGCGCGCAAAGATCGGCGGCGTTGCGCAAGAAGCGCCATCGTCCAACGTGTCCCTGATCGACACGGTTCTCGCTGCCGATACCGAGCGCGCCGCCCTTATGGCAGAGGCGGAAACCGCCAACGACGCGGCGCGCATCGCAGATATTCAGACACGTTTGGGCGACATCGATGCCTGGAGTGCAGAGGCCCGGGCGGCCACCATTCTGAAAGGCTTGGGGTTCGATGACGCCGAACAGGCCCGCCCGTGTTCTGATTTCTCCGGCGGCTGGCGGATGCGGGTGGCATTGGCCGCTGTGCTTTTCGCACAACCGGATTTGCTGCTGCTGGACGAGCCAACCAACTATCTTGATCTCGAAGGGGCGCTTTGGTTGGAAAGCTACCTGGCCAGATATCCTCACACTGTGATCATCGTGAGCCATGACCGCGGATTGTTGAACCGCGCGGTGAACAGCATCCTGCATCTCGAAGATCGCAAGTTGACTTATTATCAGGGCCCGTATGATCAATTCGCCCGGCAGCGCGCTGAAAAGCTGGCGCAAGCCGCTGCATTTGCGAAAAAGCAAGAGGCACGCCGCGCCCATATGCAGTCCTATGTTGACCGTTTCCGATACAAGGCCGACAAAGCGCGGCAGGCGCAATCACGGTTGAAAGCCCTTGCGAAATTGCAACCCATTTCAACGCCGCAAGAAGCTGCTTTGCGCGCTTTCACCTTTCCGGAACCGGAGAAGATGTCACCACCAATCATCCATGTCGAAGGCGGAACCGTCGGCTACGGGGAAACCGCGGTCCTGAAGCGCTTGGACCTGCGCATCGATCAGGACGACCGGATCGCGTTGCTGGGCAAGAACGGACAGGGCAAATCGACCCTGTCGAAGATGCTGTCAGATCGATTGCCCATGATGACCGGCCGCCTAACCCGCTCGTCCAAGCTGCGTATCGGGTATTTTGCCCAGCATCAGGTGGACGAGTTGCATATCGACGAAACGCCTTTGGATCATCTGCGCCGCTTGCGGCCCGAGGAAACACCGGCGAAACTGCGCGCCCTTCTTGCTGGCTTCGGGTTGGGACCGGCGCAGGCCGAAACCGAAGTTGGCCGATTGTCGGGTGGGCAGAAGGCGCGGTTGTCCTTGTTGATCGCAACAATAGACGCACCGCACATGTTGATCCTTGATGAACCCACGAACCACTTGGACATAGAAAGCCGTGAGGCCTTGGTCGAGGCTTTGACGGCGTATTCGGGTGCAGTCATTCTTGTCAGCCACGACATGCACTTGCTCAGCTTGGTCGCGGATCGGCTGTGGCTGGTATCGGACGGCACAGTCAAATCCTACGACGATGATCTGGAAGCCTATCGCGGCCTTTTGCTGGGTCGAACGGCGCCGACCGCCAAGCAACCGGCTGAAAAAAAGCGCAAGCGCCCGTCTCGAGACACGATCCTTGAGTTGCGACAGGAAGTGCGCAAATGCGAAGACCGTGTGGAAAAACTCGCGGATATGCATGAGAAACTATCTGCCAAACTGGCCGACCCATCCTTGTACGAAGACGACCGGATCGCGGATCTGGAGGTGTGGAACCGCAAGTTTGCCGAGGTGGTAGAGGCCATGGAACGGGCAGAAGCGCTGTGGATGAAGGCGCAAGAGGATCTGGACGCGGCGGAAACCGCTTAGGCCAACCTCACAGTTTCGACTGGTGATCCCTATATCTGTATCGAACGGGCAAGGAGTGCCGCGATGGAATCATGGGATATCGGGCGATTGGTCTATCTTGTGTTGCTCGGCACGGTGTTGATCGGCTGGGTGTTCGTACAAAACCGCCAATCCCTCGGCAAGACGCTGCAACAAATCATGGCATGGGTGTTCATCTTTCTGGGGATGATCGCAGCGGTCGGGCTTTGGGACGACATCCGCCAAACCGTGCAACCCACGCAGGCAGTTCTGGCTGATCAGGGTCAGATTGAAGTGCCACGCGCGCCTGATGGCCACTATTATCTGACGCTTTCGATCAATGACACGCCGATCCGGTTCGTGGTGGACACGGGCGCGACGCAAATGGTGTTGACGCAACAAGACGCCCGCCGCGCCGGGATTGACATGGACCGTCTGATCTACTCCGGGCGCGCGCTGACAGCGAATGGCGAAGTCCGCACGGCACCGGCCCAGCTCGACACGGTGCAGTTGGGTCCCTTTGCCGACAACGGACTGACCGCATGGGTCAATGATGGCGACATGGCCGGTTCCCTGCTTGGCATGGATTACCTGCAGCGGTGGTCGCGGATCGAGATTGCGGACAACGCGCTGCTTCTTACGCGGTAGCGCCCGCTTCTGCCTTCTTTTCCCAGCGACCGGATTCCTCGGACCAGTATTGTGCGGCGCAGCCGGCACCGGTCAGCGCTTTCCATTGCCCGCGGGCAACCTGCACCGCTGATGGGTCATTACCGTCAAACAGAATGCACACCCGTTCCATCGACTGCACAACGTCTGCGGCAATTGCTGCACCGTCCACCGTCATCAGGCATTGCGGGTCGTTTCCGACAGGTCCTGTGGTCAGCAAGATCGGCTGCAGACTGTCATGTGGCCCGCCGGCCAACCCATGCGGCAGGAAACCTTCCTCTTGGCCAAGCCACAGTTTCTGATCCAGCCATGCCATGCGGTCGGCGTCCGCGCCGCACACAGCCACCCGCCACCCCGCCGCCAAAGCTTTTTCCAGCAGCACAGGCAGTGTGTGTTCTAGCGGATTGCGCGTCAGGTGATAAAAGTACGCAGCGCCCATTTTGGTCTATTCGGATTCAAACTTGTCCAGAACAAGGCGGTTCAACGCCATCACACCCCAACCGGTCGCGCCCTTGGGCGCGTAGGCTGTGTCGGATTTCACCGAAGCCACACCCGCGATATCCAGATGGATCCACGGCACACCGTCCTTGACAAACCGGCCCAAAAACTGTGCCGCCGTGATGGACCCGGCGGCACGTCCGCCGACGTTCTTCATGTCAGCCAGTTGCGATTTCAGCATGTCGTCATATGCCTGCCCAAGGGGCAGCCGCCATGCGCCTTCGCCCTCGGCAGCCGCTGCCTTCAAAAAGGCGTTGCACAGCGCATCATCATTGGAAAAGACGCCAGCGTTTTCATGCCCCAACCCGATGATGATCGCCCCGGTCAGGGTCGCCAGATCAATCATGCCGGATGGGTTGAACCGTTCTTGCGCGTACCACATCACGTCACAAAGAACGAGCCGCCCCTCGGCGTCGGTGTTGATGACCTCAACTGTATCGCCTTTCATGGATTTGACGATGTCGCCCGGCCGGGTGGCATTGCCGGACGGCATGTTTTCAACGAGCCCGACAAGGCCAACGACATTTGCCTTGGCCTTGCGCAGGGCCAGCGCCTGCATAGTTCCGGCCACGGTGCCAGCGCCCCCCATGTCCATGGTCATGTCTTCCATGCCACCGGCGGGTTTGAGCGAGATGCCACCGGTGTCAAAAACCACACCCTTGCCGATCAGTGCCAGTGGCGGCGTATCGTCTCCTGCCCCATGCCACTGCATCACCACCACCTTGGACGGGCTGTCGGACCCTTGGCCAACGGCCAACAACGTGCGCATGCCCAATTCGGCCAGCTTCGCTTCGTCCAGAACCTCGACTTCGAGCCCCAACGCCTGCATTTCGACCAACCGGTCTGCAAATTCGCTGGTCGTCAGAACATTTGCAGGTTCGCTGACAAGATCACGGGTTGTGTGCACGCCTTCGGCAATCGCCAGAGCCGGGGCAGCCGCAAGCTCTGCCTCGGCCGGCTTGTTGTGGTGAATCGTGATCTCGCCTGGTGCATCACCCTCGTCCGGCGCGGATTTGTGCGCTTCAAACGCATACCCGCGCAAGGCGAGCCCCATGGCCAACTCCCCAACCCGAACCAAGGCGCCCGCCATGACGGTCAGGGCCGCGTCGCCGCGGCTTTTGGCAAGCGCCACGCCCGCTTTTCGAGCGTCCAGCGGCGTGGTACGCCGGTCCAGCACGAGGATATCGAGCGCCTCGGCAGCCATACCGGTCGGCCACGCCAAAGTCCGGACCTGACCAAACGACACCTTGCCAAACGCATCGCTTTCGACAAATCGCTGGACCGCCCCTTTTGTCAGTTTGTTGGCCCGCCGTCCGGACGCATCCAGCTTGCCGTCCGTCGACACAACAATTGCAACCCGCCCGGTCGCCCCCGCCATCGCATCAAGGTTCGTTTCACTGAAAGAAATTGCAGGGATGGTCATTTAGATGGGCTCCTATTCGGCATTATTCTTCAGACCTAGCCCAGCCCGCCGGATGTGACCAGATATCAGTTTTCCATCGCGTACAATTGTTCTAGGGTCGCCGGCACGAAGAAGACTGCTCCTGGGGGGATCGGTTGACAAGTCCAAGTCCTGTTTCACGGGCGCCTATGGAGGCCGTGGTTCTGCGCACGCGCGCGGTGCCTGATCCACGTGCGACGGATCGTTCATGACACTGGATCTGTATTTTGCGCGGCGTTTCCTGATCAGCTTTTTCATGATTGCTGCGATCTTCATCGTGTTGATGATGCTGATCGATCTAATCGATCAAGTCAGACGATTTCAGGGTGTCAGTGTTTCTTTTGGACAGCTGATGCACTTGGTGTTGTTGAACGTCCCCGCAGCCATGAACAACATCCTGCCATTGCTGATGATCCTGAGCACAGTCACTTTGTTCGTCAGCCTTGCCCGCAGCAGCGAATTGGTCGTGACCCGAGCGATCGGTCGGTCGGGTTTGCGGGCGCTAGTGCCGCCCGGATTGGTTGCTTTGTTGATTGGATTGATGGCGGTCGGAATGCTAAGCCCGATCGTATCCGCCACATCGAACCGCTACGACGTGCTGGCGCAAACCTATCGTACTGGCGGGACCGAAACCGTATCGTTGTCATCCGAAGGCTTGTGGCTGCGCCAAGGCGATCGCAGCGGTCAGACCGTCATTCATGCGACGGGCTATTCCGGGGCGAGCGCAACGCTGTATGGGGTGACGTTTATCACCTTCACGCCATCTGGTGCGCCTATCCGGCGGATTTACGCGGACAGCGCGCAGTTGGCCGGCGGCGACTGGGTGTTGTCGCAGGCCAAGGCGTGGCCGCTGACACCGGGGTTGAACTCGGAAAGCGCATCGGCCGAACATGACATGCTGCGCGTGCCAACCAGCCTGACACAAGAACGCATCACTGAAACGCTGAGCCGGACCGAAGGCGTGTCGATCTGGGACCTTCCGGAAACCATCCGGGACCTTGAAAACGCCGGGTTTTCGACCACGCGGCACCGTGTCCTTTTTCAGAGCGAACTGGCTCGGCCGCTGTTTCTGGTGGCGATGGTCCTGGTCGCTTCTGCCTTCACGATGCGCCACACCCGGTTTGGGGGAACAGGCGTGGCCGTGTTGACAGCAGTGCTTCTTGGCTTCGCACTGTATTTCATGCGAAACTTTGCGCAAATCCTTGGTGAAAACGGACAACTGCCGCCCGCCTTGGCCGCCTGGGCCCCCGCGATTGCGTCCTTGCTTTTGGCCTTGGGCCTTTTGCTTCAGGCGGAAGACGGATGATCCTGACCCGCCTGATTTTGCCTCTTGTCGTGCTGGGTGTCGTCGCTTGTTTCTGGGCAGGCAGCTTGGCCGCGCAGTCAGGTGGCTCCGGTGCGGCCACGTTGATCGCCGACAGCGTCTTTATCACTCCGGAAGGTGAGCTGGTGGCCGAAGGCAACGTCACAGCCTTGCATGACGGCACACGTCTGCAGGCCGAACGCGTGCGCTATGACCCAGACACCGAAACGCTGAGGATCGATGGCCCGATCGAGATCGAGGATGGGTTGGGCACACGCATCCTGGCCAGCTCCGCTGAACTGGACCGCAGTTTGGAGAACGGGTTGCTGACCAGTGCCCGGCTGGTTCTGGACGATCAGTTGCAATTGGCTGCTCAACAGATGAATCGGACCAACGGGCGCTACACGCAACTCTACAAGACGGCAGTAACCTCTTGCCATGTGTGCGAGGATGGCCGCCCACCGTTGTGGCAGATCCGCGCGCGCCGCGTGATCCACGATCAAGAAGAACGCCAGCTTTACTTTGAAGGCGCTCAATTGCGGGTGCTGAATGTTCCGGTGTTCTACTTCCCGGCCCTGCGGCTGCCGGACCCGACGCTCGATCGCGCCAACGGCTTCCTGATTCCGTCCATCCGGACAACGTCGCAACTTGGGACCGGGGTGCGGGTGCCTTACTTCTTTCGTCTGGGCGACCATGCCGACCTGACACTCAGCCCGTATCTGTCGCGCGAGACCCGGACACTGGGCTTTCGGTACAGGCAGGCTTTTCGCCGTGGAGAGATCGAATTCGAGGGTGCCTACACAGACGACACACTGACCGACGAGAACATCCGCGGCTATTTGTTTGGATCCGGGTTCTTCGAGCTACGCAACGATTTCAAGCTGAGTTTCGACATAGCTACGACCAGCGATGACGCTTATCTGATCGATTATGGTATCACCGATGCCGACCGGTTGGACAGCCGCTTGGAGCTGACCCGTACAAAACTAAACTCCTTCATCGGGGCCAGCATCATCACCTATGACTCGCTGCGTGACAGCGAGGATGAGGCCACCCTGCCGACGCCGGTCTATGATGCCTATGTTGAACACCGGTTCTTTCCGGCAGGTCTGGGGGGCGAGCTGCGTTTGAGCGCGGATGTCCACCAACACAGCCGGTCGTCGACGGCAGATGTCATCGGACGGGATATCGGGCGCGCAACGGCCGATATGCGATACCTGCGCAGCTACATCATGCCTGCGGGCGTGCGCACCGACCTCGAAGCGCGTCTGACGGCGGATTTCTACGAAGTCACTGGCGACAGCAACTTCGACCATCGGCCACAGCGCGTCATTCCCGCCTTTGGCGCCACCTTTCGCTACCCCATGACACGCCAGTTTGGGGGGGTTCGCCAGTTTCTGGAGCCGGTGGCGCAGTTGGGCTGGTCCAATGTCACCGGCGATGATGTGCCCAATGACGAAAGCCGGTTTGTGGAGTTTGACGAGGGCAACCTTTTGTCCCTTTCCCGGTTCCCCGCAGAAGACCGGATAGAAGACGGGTTGCGGTTGGCCTACGGGGTGAATTGGGCCCGCTACGGAGACGACGGCTGGGATGCGACGGCCACGCTGGGCCAGGTTTTGCGCAGCGATACAGACCCTGATTTTTCAGTCACATCCGGTCTTTCCGGCACGGCATCGGATTATCTGATTGCGGGCCAGGTCAAACTCGATCGTGGCTTGTCCCTCACGGCCCGCGGATTGTTTGACGACGCGCTAGTGTTTTCCAAGACGGAAATCCGTGGCGATTGGGTCAGCGCCAAAACCAAGGTCACGGGCACCTTTCTTTGGCTGGGCGAAGATCCGGCACTGGACCGGCCTGATGCCGTGTCCGAGTTTTGGGTCGACGGTGCTTATGACGTGTCGCCCAATTGGACGGCCAGCGGGAACTTGCGGTATGACTTGACGGACACGCGGGCCACGACAGCGGGGGTTGGACTGGTGTATCGGAACGAATGTGTGGAAGTCGATCTGTCGTTGAGCCGCCGGTTTACATCGTCGACAAGTGTTGAGCCTTCGACCGATTTCGGCTTTACCATCGCATTACGCGGTTTCGCATTGGCCGCAGGTACAGAAAAACACAACCGAGCATGCACGTGACCCGTCAACATCTAACTCACCGCTTCGCCACGATACTGACCTTGGCCCTTCTTGTTCTGGCGCCGCCCTTGGCGCAACCCACCGTGGCTCAGGGGCTGTTTTCGCCGGCAGTGCGGGTGAATGGCGACGTAATCACGCGATATGAGCTGGAACAACGCGCCCGGTTCCTTGAGTTGCTAAACGCGCCGGGTGATCCCGAAGAAATGGCCCGTCAGACACTGATCGAGGATCGCCTGAAAAAGCAGGAAGTGTCCCAGTTCGGCATCCAACCCAGCCCGGATGAAGTGGCCGCCGGCATGGAAGAATTCGCACAACGCGCCAACCTGACCCGCGAACAGTTTGTCGCCGCGCTGGAAGACAACGGCGTCTCCTCGCAAACGTTCCGCGATTTCACTGAAGTCGGGCTGGCGTGGCGTGAATATGTGCGGGGCCGCTTTCTTGGCCAGGCACGCCCCAGTGAAGACGAGATTGATCAGGCAATCGGTCGAGGCGGATCGTCTGGTGGTTTGCGTGTCTTGCTGTCGGAAATCATTATCCCTGTCAGTCCAGATACCGCCAATGCCGTGTCTGTCGAAGCACAGCGCATTTCAGGCCTTACAAGCTTTGCCGCCTTTTCAGAAGAAGCCACAAAGTTTTCCGCCGCACCCTCGCGAGAGAATGGCGGTCGGATCGACTGGATCGCTTTGAATTCGTTGCCGGCCAGCATCCAATCCATCGTTTTGGGTCTGGCCCCGGGCGAGGTAACGGAACCCATAGGGCTGGAAGGGGCCGTGGCCCTTTTTCAGTTGCGCGACATTCGGGAATCAGAGCTGCCATCGCCAACCTATTCAGCCATTGAGTATGCAGCATACTACCTGCCCGGTGGCCGCAGCCCGGAAACCTTGTCCGCCGCCGCCGCCGTGGCGGGGCGGGTTGATGTGTGCGATGATCTGTATGGCGTCGCCTTTGGGCAGCCGCCCGAAGTTCTGGACCGGCAAAGCCTGCCACCCGGCGATGTGCCGCGGGACATTGCGGTTGAACTGGCGAAACTCGACGATCACGAGATTTCAACGACCCTTACGCGCAACAACGGCCAAACGCTGGTGTTTCTCATGCTCTGCGGTCGCACGCAGGAACTCAGCGATGACACGTCACGCATCGATGTTGCAAATTCATTGACCCAACGCCGCCTGAACGAGCTTGCAGATAGCTATTTGCAGCAGTTGCAGGCCAACGCGGTGATCGTGGATCCATGATCGCGCCTGTTGCGCTGACATGCGGTGAACCTGCCGGGATTGGCCCCGAGCTTGCGGCAAAGGCATGGGAATCGCTGGGGCCAGAGGTACCGTTCTTCTGGATTGGCGATCCTCGTCATTTGCCGAAGGGCACGGCCTACACCGAAGTAACGGATCCAACGGACGCTGTTGCGGCGACGGATCTTCCGGTTCTGGTGCATCCATTTCCTGCGGATGTCACGCCAGGTCGGGAGACCCTGGCTAACGCCCAGGGCGTTATCGATGTTCTCAAGCGCGGTGTGGAGCTCGTCGCGTCGGGCGCGGCCTCTGCCTTGTGTACGGCGCCGATCAACAAAAAGGTGCTGATCGACGGCGCAGACTTTGCCTATCCGGGCCACACAGAGTTCCTGGCGGCGCTGACAAACACACCACGCGTGGTCATGATGCTGGCCAGCGCCGAGTTGCGCGTGGTGCCGACGACCATCCATATAGCCTTGTCGGATGTTCCAGACGCCCTGACGCCAGAGTTGTTGCAAGACACGATCCGCATCACAGCGTCCGAATTGACCCACAGATTTGGCATCAGCAAACCTCGTTTGGCCGTGGCCGGCCTGAACCCCCATGCGGGCGAAGGTGGGGCAATGGGGCACGAAGAACAAAGCTGGATCGTCGAAACACTTGCGGAAATGCCCACCCCCGGTTTCACGGTAACGGGACCGCATCCGGCGGACACGATGTTTCACGCCGCGGCGCGCGCCAAATACGATGCGGCCATCTGCATGTATCATGATCAGGCGCTGATACCGATCAAGACGCTGGATTTCGACATGGGCGTCAACGTCACTTTGGGCATGCCCATTATTCGGACATCGCCGGATCATGGAACCGCCTTTGATATTGCCGGACGCGGCATCGCGAATCCGACGAGTTTGATCGAAGCCTTGAAACTGGCGGCGCGAATGGCCGCGGAATGAGCCAGATCGATGCTCTGCCACCGTTGCGCGACGTCATCCAGCGACACCAACTGTCGGCGCGAAAAGCGCTTGGTCAGAATTTTCTGCTTGATTTGAATCTGACATCCAAAATTGCCCGCTATGTTGGTGACCTGCAGGCATGCGACGTTCTTGAAATCGGCCCAGGTCCAGGCGGATTGACGCGTGGTTTGTTGGCCGAAGGCGCGCGCCGAGTGCTGACGGTCGAAAAAGACGGGCGCTGCCTGCCCGCGCTGGAAGAAATCCGTGCGGTCTATCCCGATCGTCTTGAGATCGTGCATGGCGATGCGCTGGACATCGATCCGCTGGACCACCTGACCCCACCGGTCAAAATTGCTGCCAACCTACCCTATAACATTGGTACGGAATTGCTGGTGCGCTGGCTCACCCCGCCAACCTGGCCCCCGGTTTGGCAAAACCTGACGCTGATGTTTCAACGCGAGGTTGCCGAACGAATTGTTGCTCAGCCGGGATCAAAAGCCTATGGCCGCCTCGCCATTCTGGCCCAATGGCGAGCCGAGGCACGCATTGTCATGACGTTGCCGCCAGAGGCATTCACCCCACCCCCAAAAGTCTCCAGCGCCGTTGTGCAACTGACGGCCCTGCCCGAACCACGGTTCGAAGCGGACGCCGCCGTGCTGTCACGTGTGGTCGCCGCTGCATTCAATCAACGCAGAAAGATGCTGCGCGCGGCCTTGAAAGGGATGGCACCGGATATCGAAGATCGCTTGATTGCCGCGGGTTTGCTCCCGACAGATCGCGCCGAAACTGTTTCCTTGGAAGGATTTTGTGCCTTGGCACGTGTTGTGGCCAAGGCCTGAGCCCTATTCTGCCGCTTCGGCGGAATCCTCGGTCGGCGCATCGGCGGTTTCAGGCGCTGGGTCGACCTTTTTCGTTTTGCGCGAACTGGATTTTGGCTTGGACGGTTTGCTTTCCGGCGTCTCTACAAGCATGGGTTCGTCGTCTGCCGGCTCTGGAGCCACATCAATAACGTCGGGCTGCGGCGCGCTTGCCGGGTCGTCCACAGCCGCTGGCGCATTGGTTTCCCGTTCTTGCCGTTCTGCGCGCTCTCGGTCGCGTTCCGCTTGTCTTTCACGGTTCTGGCGTTCTTGCTCTTCTCGGCGTGCATCAGCTTCACGCTGCGCGTCACCCAGCAGTCGCAGATAGTGCTCGGCGTGCTGTTGAAAGTTTTCGGCTGCGACGCCGTCGTTGCTCAGCTGCGCATCGCGCGCCATCTGATTGTACTTGTCGATAATTTGCTGCGGTGTGCCCCGAACTTTTCCATCCGGTCCCGAACTATCGAACACGCGGTTAACAACGTTTCCGTTTGACGTACGGCTACGGTTGGACTTGGACCGCGAACGTGACTTAGAAGATCTCATAAACTTGCTGACAGCCTTGCTTTTTTCGCTGTGTTGTAGGTCTTGCGCCTTTCATGCGCCGGTTTCAATGACCATTTCTACAGCGTTGTTGGGCATGAGGTAGACCGGGAGCCGATGGCTCCGCTCGATACAACGCCTTCGAATAAACATGTCCAGCGCCGCCAGACAAGCCCTGACACGCATTTTTTTCAGAATTTGCGCGCGTTTTTGGATTACAGATCACGCCTTGCGCGCCACAACCACCCTGTCCCGGCCGTCCAAGTCGGGAACAATGGTTACGTCGGACAAGCCTGCGCCCGTGAAAAGCGCGGCCACATCTTTGCCTTGGCTGGCACCGATTTCGACCATGACGCGCCCGCCCGGGGTCAGGTACCATGACACGGCGCCTGCAATGTGGCGATACGCCGACAGCCCGTCGGCCCCGTCTGTCAGTGCCTCTCGAGGCTCGTGCAAGCGCACCTCGTCTGCCAGACCGGGCAGTTCGGCAGCGGAAATGTAAGGCGGATTGCTCACCACAAGGTCAAATTGACCGGAAACGGCGGCGAACCAGTTGGATTGAACGATTTTTGCGCGGTTGTCCACGCGATGCAGCACGGCATTTGCACTGGTTTGCAGACAAGCAGCCTCGCTGATATCCACGCCAAGCCCAGTGGCGGCTTCGCGCTCGGCCAGCAGTGTAACAAGAATGCAGCCCGACCCGATGCCCAAATCAAGTACCCGGTCAAACGGCTCGCTCAATGCCACTTCGACAAGAGTTTCCGTTTCGGGCCGAGGGTCCAGAACATCGCGGCAGACCTTGAACGTCCGCCCGTAAAACGCGCGTTCGCCGATCAGTTGCGACACGGGAATGCGCACTGCCCGCAAGGCAATCAGTTGATCGTAGCGTTCGGCGATGTCGGGGGCCAAATCCTCGGGTGCGATCAGCGTGACGCGGCTGGCGTCCACACGGGCTGCATGCGCCAGCAACAGACGCGCGTCTCTGGCCGGGTCTTCGACCCCTGCGGCCCGCAGA
>CAWUIW010000042.1:0-15848 GCA_963922515.1 uncultured Rhodobacterales bacterium
TGCCTCAAGATGATCATCAACTGGAAGGACGCAGCGTGAAAGACGAAGTGCCAAATCTCAAAGCTTTCGATCAGCGCTTGCGCGATGAAGCGAACGAAGATCTTGCCGATGTCATCCCATCCGAAGCGGCCAAGAAAACGCAGATCATCGCGATCTACGGCAAGGGTGGAATTGGCAAATCCTTCACGCTCGCGAACCTAAGCCACATGATGGCGGAACAGGGCAAGCGGGTCCTATTGATCGGGTGTGACCCAAAATCAGATACCACATCACTGCTGTTTGGCGGCAAGGCTTGCCCAACCATCATCGAGACGTCGACACGCAAAAAACTTGCCGGCGAAGAAGTTCAGATTGGCGATGTCTGCTTCAAGCGAGGCGGCGTTTTTGCGATGGAGCTGGGTGGACCCGAAGTTGGGCGTGGTTGCGGCGGCCGCGGAATCATCCACGGGTTTGAATTGCTCGAGAAACTTGGGTTCCATGATTGGGACTTTGACTATGTGCTGCTCGACTTTCTTGGCGATGTCGTATGTGGCGGCTTTGGCTTGCCGATTGCGCGGGACATGGCGCAAAAGGTGATCCTTGTTGGGTCCAATGATCTCCAATCTCTTTATGTGGCGAACAATGTCTGCTCGGCAGTCGAGTATTTCCGCAAACTGGGCGGTAATGTTGGTGTCGCCGGGCTTGTGGTGAACAAGGATGATGGGTCGGGCGAAGCGCATGCGTTTGCCGAAGCTGCGGGTATCCCGGTTCTTGCGTCGATCCCTCAGGACGACGACCTGCGCAAGAAGTCCGCAAATTACCAGATCGTGGGCACGGCTGCTGGCCCTTGGGGTGAGCTGTTTGCGGAACTGGGCTTGAACGTGGCCGAAGCGCCACCCGTGCGCCCGACGCCTCTGTCTCAGGATGGGCTGTTAGAGTTGTTTGACGGATCAGAGACCGGGGCAGGGGTGACTCTTGTACCTGCGTCGGACGCCGATATGCGCGGCAAGTATGCGGCGCCCAAAAAGTCCCTTGAAGTTGTCTATGACGAGGCCTGATCGGTGAGCGACGAAGTCACATATGACAAGGCTGCGGATGCCGACGTCGTCGTAGGGCACCCGAATGATACGGGGGCCCCTGCCGGCGCCATGGGCGATGGTCTGGGTTGCCATTCTGGTGCGGACATGGAAGCGGCCGCGCGGATGGCCGGACAATCCGAATTGCTTGACCAATATGCGCGCGACTACCCGCAGGGTCCGCACGACAAGCCGCAATCAATGTGTCCTGCATTTGGATCGCTGCGGGTTGGGCTGCGGATGCGGCGCGTGGCAACGGTGCTTTCGGGCAGTGCGTGCTGCGTGTATGGGTTGACTTTCGTTAGCCATTTCTACGGCGCGCGTCGGTCCGTTGGCTATGTGCCCTTCAATTCCGAAACGCTGGTGACGGGCAAACTGTTCGAAGACATTCGTGACAGCGTGCACGAGTTGGCCGATCCCGACCGGTACGACGCTATCGTTGTGACGAACCTTTGTGTTCCGACCGCCAGTGGTGTGCCGCTTCGGCTTTTACCGGACGAAATCAACGGCGTCCGCATCGTTGGCATCGACGTGCCCGGCTTCGGTATTCCCACTCACGCGGAGGCCAAGGACGTTCTGGCCGGCGCCATGCTCGCCTATGCGCGTGCTGAAATTGAAGCGGGACCTGTCGCTGCCCCCGTCGGCGGGAAATCGGATCGTCCAACGGTTACGTTGCTGGGCGAGATGTTCCCGGCGGATCCGATGATGATCGGCCAAATGCTGGCTCCAATGGGTTTGGCAGCGGGCCCGGTCATTCCGTGCCGCGAGTGGCGCGAACTTTATGCCGCGCTGGATTGCGGCGCCGTGGCGGCAATACATCCGTTCTACACGTCCGCTGTTCGAGAGTTCGAAGCGGCGGGCCGTCCGATCGTGGGGTCAGCCCCGGTTGGGCATGATGGCACGGCCAGCTGGCTGGCGGCCATCGGAGACGCGTTCAACATCCCGGCGGACAAGATCGCCGCCGCACAGAACGCTTTCCTCCCTGCGATCCAGGGTGCACTGAACGCGTCTGCCATCACTGGCCGCATCACGCTCTCTGGTTATGAAGGGTCTGAATTGCTGGTCGCGCGGTTGTTGATCGAAAGCGGCGCCGACGTCCCTTACGTCGGAACGGCCTGCCCCAAAACGCCATGGTCAGCGTCCGATGCCGAATGGTTGGCCGCCAAGGGCGTTACCGTGAAATTCCGGGCTTCGTTGGAAGATGATTGCGCAGCGATGGAAGCCCTAAAACCCGACTTGGCGATTGGAACAACCCCGGTGGTGCAAAAAGCCAAAGAGCTTGGCATTCCAGGGCTCTACTTCACCAATCTGATTTCGGCCCGGCCCTTGATGGGGCCTGCCGGCGCTGGCTCGCTTGCGCAGGTCATCAATGCCGCCATTGGCAACAAGGGCCGCATGGATCGCATGAAAGCGTTCTTCGAAGGTGTCGGAGAAGGCGACACGGCCGGTATCTGGGAAGCTGACCCGAACCTGCGCCCTGATTTCCGCGCGCAGCACATGAAAAAACTTGCCAAGCAAGCGCGCGCCGCCAAGGCGCAGGAGATGATCTGATGTTGATACAGGATCATGATCGCGCGGGTGGCTATTGGGGGGCGGTTTACGCCTTTTGCGCTGTCAAAGGACTTCAATGTGTCGTGGACGGACCTGTTGGGTGCGAAAACCTGCCAGTGACCTCTGTGCTGCATTATACAGATGCGTTGCCACCACATGAATTGCCGATCGTGGTGACGGGACTGGGCGAAGAAGAGTTGGGCCGAGACGGAACCGAAGGTGCCATGAAACGCGCCTGGGACACGTTGGATCCGGCCCTGCCCGCCGTCGTCGTGACGGGCTCTATTGCTGAAATGATCGGTGGCGGCGTCACGCCACAAGGCACCAACATTCAGCGCTTTTTGCCGCGCACGATCGACGAGGATCAGTGGCAGGCCGCAGATCGCGCCATGACATGGATCTTCACCGAATACGGCATGACCAAGGGCCGGATGCCGCCCGAGAAAAAGCGCCAAGACGGCGCCAAACCTCGGGTCAACATCCTTGGTCCGATGTACGGCACGTTCAACATGCCGTCGGATCTCGCTGAAGTTCGCCGTTTGGTCGAAGGGATCGGCGCAGAGGTGAACATGGTCATGCCTCTTGGTGCCCACATTGCCGAAATGCGGAATTTGGTGAACGCGGACGTCAATATTTGCATGTACCGCGAGTTTGGCCGCGGACTGTGTGAAGTGCTTGGCAAGCCGTACTTGCAGGCCCCTGTCGGGATCGAGTCGACCACGAAATTCCTGCGCACCTTGGGCGAGCTTCTGAATTTAGATCCCGAACCATTCATTCAGACCGAAAAGCACTCAACAATCAAACCAGTCTGGGACCTTTGGCGGTCCGTGACACAGGATTTCTTTGCAACGGCAAGCTTTGCCATCGTGGCGAACGAGACATACGCGCGGGGTATTCGCCTGTTCTTGGAAGACGACATGGGGCTGCCTTGCGCTTTTGCCGTCGCGCGCTCCGCAGGTGCAAAGACGAACAACGAAGAAGTGCGTGCCTTGATGGGCCAAAAGCGGCCGTTGATCGTTTTGGGATCGATCAACGAGAAGATGTACCTTGCCGAATTGAAGGCAGGACATGGCCCAAGCCCATCCTTCATTCCTGCCAGTTTCCCGGGCGCTGCCATCCGGCGCGCGACCGGAACACCCTTTATGGGGTACGCGGGCGCGACATATCTGGTGCAAGAGATCTGCAATGGCCTGTTCGATGCGCTGTTTCACATCTTGCCGCTGGCTAGTGACATGGACTCGGCTGAAGCAACGCCAACCAATTTGCGCCGCGATTTCCCATGGGATCCGGATGCGCAGGCGCTGTTGGACAAGATTGTCGAACAACATCCGATTTTGACTCGAATTTCTGCGGCGAAAACGCTGCGGGATGCCGCAGAACAAGCCGCGCTTGATGCGGGCGCCGAACGCGTGGTCGTGGAAACCGTGCGTGCGCTGGATCCAACGCTGTCAGGGATGGGAAGCGAAACGTGACAAAGGGAGAGACCAAATGACTGACTTTACGTCTGATATGGCGACGCCGCGCAGCGCCAAGCCGCCGCGGACCGAGTTCATGATCTACTTTGCCATTATCTTTCTGGCAACGCTTCCGCTGGCTTGTCTGACTTGGGCTTTGGCGGCGATCAAAAGCGGTTCGCTCACCGACAAGGGCCCGATTGCCCGCGCGATGAGCCAGGCCCGCATCATTACGCCGATGATTTTCTCGGCATGAGTTTTCGCGCGGTCATATCGCGCAACGGAATTCCCGACCAGATGGTCGGGTCCGAAACTGCCTACCCGGGAACGGGTGGACAGAGCCCGGCGCAGTCTTTGCAGGCTGCAATGGACCCGGCCGCGGGGTGCGCGGCGTCAGCTACGATTTTCGAAAGGAAACCCTATGGCTGATAATGGCGACCTGTCCTTTACAGGTCTTACCGACGAGCAAGCGCAAGAATTGCACGCTGTCTACATGAGCGGGCTCTGGCTATTTTCGGCCGTTGCCCTGGTTGCTCATTTGGCAACGTTCATCTGGCGTCCTTGGTTCTGAGGAGGATTGAGACATGCAAAAGTTCTACAAGATCTGGCTCGTGTTTGATCCTCGTCGTGTGTTCGTCGCACAGGGCGTGTTCCTGTTCCTGCTGGCAGCAATGATCCACCTCGTTCTGCTCAGCACGGACCGGTACAACTGGTTTGACGTTTCGGCTGAAAAATACGCCACCGAGTAACCAAGCCTTCGCTGCGGGCGGAGGCCCCCGGTTTTCGCCCGCAGCAAACTCGAATTCCAACGACGGCCCACAGCGTTCACGCAACTCGGGGTCGCCAAGCGCGGAGAGAATAGAAGATGGCACTGCTCAGCTTCGAAAGAAAGTATCGCGTCCGCGGAGGGACGCTGATTGGCGGCGATCTGTTCGACTTCTGGGTTGGCCCGTTTTACGTGGGCTTCTTTGGGGTCACGACCGTCTTTTTTACCCTACTGGGAACCATTTTGATCTTTTACGGAGCGGCTTTGGGCGACACATGGCACCCTTTGCGGATCTCGATCGAGCCGCCTGATCTTGACGTGGGGCTGGGTATGGCCCCGCTGGAACGCGGCGGGTTATGGCAGATCATCACCATGTGTGCCGTGGGCGCTTTTGTAAGTTGGGCGCTCCGCGAGGTTGAGATTGCACGCAAGTTGGGTATGGGGCTGCATGTTCCCTTTGCCTTTAGCTTTGCGATCCTGGCTTACGTCACGCTGGTCGTGATCCGCCCGGTGTTGATGGGCGCGTGGGGGCACGGTTTTCCCTACGGGATTTTCACTCACCTCGATTGGGTGAACAACGTGGGCTACGCCTACGGGAATTTCCACTACAACCCGGCACATATGATCGCCATCACCTTCTTCTTCACAACCTGTCTGGCGCTTGCACTTCACGGCTCGCTGATCCTGTCAGCAGCAAACCCGGAAGAAGGCGAAGAAATGCGGCAACCAGAGCATGAAGACACCTATTTCCGGGACTTCATTGGTTATTCCATTGGGCCGCTCGGCATTCACCGCTTGGGTCTGTTCCTTGCACTGAACGCAGGCTTCTGGTCGGCGGTCTGTATCGTTGTTTCTGGCACCGTTTGGTTCGATGCGTGGGCCGACTGGTGGTACTGGTATGTAGATCTGCCCTTCTGGGTCGACCTTGAAGGAGGGGTCAATGGCTGAGTATCAAAACATCTTTACTCAAGTGCAGGTCCAAGGCCCGCCTGAAATGGGCATGGTCGAAGAGGTTGACCTGCGTGAACGCTCCACCAGCACGAGCTTTTCCAAACTGTTTGGATGGTTCGGCAACGCGCAACTCGGACCGTTCTATCTGGGCGGTCTGGGCATGGCCTCGCTCGCATCAGGAGCTGTTTGGTTCACCATGGTTGGCGCAAGCTACTGGGGACAGGCCGGTTACAACCCTGGCGTCTTCATGCGGGATCTGTTCTACTTCTCGCTCGAGCCGCCTGGTCCTGAATATGGGCTTGGCTTCGCCCCCCTTGCGGAAGGTGGTATGTGGCTGATCGCCAGCTTCTTCCTTCTGGTCTCGGTCATGCTTTGGTGGGCGCGGTCCTGGCAGTTGGCGCAACAGCTCAAGATGGGCAAGCACGTGTTCTGGGCCTTTGGTGCGGCGATCTGGCTGTTCTTGGTTCTAGGTCTGATCCGCCCGATCCTGATGGGCAGTTGGTCTGAGGCTGTGCCCTATGGCATCTTCAGTCACCTTGACTGGACGATGAACTTCTCCGTCCAATACGGAAACCTGTTCTACAATCCGTTCCACGCACTTTCGATCGCGTTCCTATATGGCTCTGCCCTGCTCTTTGCGATGCACGGTGCGACGATCCTGGCGGTTTCCCGTTATGGCGGCGACAGAGAGCTAGAACAGATCGCAGACCGCGGTACGGCTTCCGAACGGGCGGCGTTGTTTTGGCGCTGGACCATGGGCTTCAATGCTACGATGGAAGGCATTCACCGCTGGGCGTGGTGGTTCGCCATCTTGACCCCGTTGACTGGTGGGATCGGCATCTTGCTGACCGGTACCGTGGTTGACGACTGGTACGCATGGGCCCAGGTCCATGGCTATGCACCACCGAATTAAGGAAAGGCTCTGACATGGCAAAGAAAGAACTCTTTGACGGTGACTTCTCGCGTCCGCGCATCTTCGCCGAGATTGGCGGTCAGATGGCAGTTGGCGCCGGCGTGGCAGGCGCAGTGGTGATAGGCACGGGTGTGTTCATCTATGTTCTCTACCTGATCGGAACCCTACTTCCGCCGGAGTCGAAAGAGGCACAGGACCCAACACCGGGCAGCTTCTCGGCTTACGTCACGTATGAAGACACGCGCGAAACCTGATCGCGCCAAGAGATGAAGACCGGCGCCCCCGCGCCAGTCTTCAGCCAGGCAACCGACCCGTTCTGGCTTCCTGGGATCGGTTGCACGGGGTCTCAACACCCCGGTTCCCTTCCTGTTGGCTACAGGAGACCGGTGCCACATGAGAAGCGTGCTTCTCGTGTGGCACCAATTATACACCAAGACGGGAGGCTTGGACATGGCTGAATGCGAGACCCCACTTCTTGACCGCGTGGCCGGCCCAGCTGATCTGCGACAACTGTCTGACCGGGACCTCGCGTCATTGGCCACCGAAGTGCGAAACGAAGTGATTTCCGCGGTATCAGAAACCGGCGGGCACCTTGGATCTTCTCTGGGTGTGGTCGAGCTGACCGTCGCGATTCACGCCGTCTTCAACACCCCCATGGACAAGCTGATTTGGGACGTTGGGCATCAATGCTACCCGCATAAAATTCTGACCGGCCGTCGCGACCGCATCCGCACGCTGCGCCAAAAAGATGGTCTAAGCGGATTTACAAAGCGGTCGGAAAGCCGGTTTGACCCGTTTGGTGCTGCACATTCGTCCACCTCGATATCTGCAGCGTTGGGCTTCACAGTGGGACGCGACATGGGCCAGCCCACCGGCGATGCGATCGCGGTGATTGGCGATGGGTCGATCAGTGCCGGTATGGCTTATGAAGCCTTGAACAATGCCGGCCACGAAAATCGGCGCATGTTTGTCATCCTGAATGACAACGAAATGAGCATTGCGCCGCCCGTTGGCGCAATGAGCACGTATTTGTCGCGGATCTCGGCCATGGGCCCGATCCCGATGTTTGACGCCATGGCGCGCGACATGGAAAAGGCGCTGCCCGAACCGATGCGGCTTGGCGCTCAACGGGCCCGCCAGATGGTCACCGGTATCCAAGGGCAAGGAACGTTTTTCGAAGAGCTTGGCTTTGACTATATTGGTCCGATCGACGGACATGACATGTCCCAGCTTTTGACAGTTTTGCGCGCGGCGCGCACCAGAGCGCATGGCCCGGTCCTGATCCATTGCTGCACGGTAAAAGGCAAAGGGTATGCGCCTGCCGAAGGGTCAGCAGACAAGTACCACGGCGTGTCCAAGTTTGATGTTGCAAGCGGCATCCAAAACAAGTCGAAGGCAAATGCCCCCGCCTACACCAAGGTCTTTGGCCAGGCACTGACAGAAGAGGCGGCGCGCGACCCTTCAATTGTCGCTGTGACGGCTGCCATGCCTTCAGGTACTGGCGTGAACATCATGGCTGACCGGTTTCCGGCCCGCGTGTTTGATGTGGGAATTGCCGAACAGCATGGTGTCACATTCGCTGCTGGCATGGCGGCCAGCGGCCTGAAGCCGTTTTGCGCCATTTACTCGACCTTTCTGCAGCGCGGGTATGATCAGGTCGTGCATGATGTCGCCTTGCAGGGGTTGCCCGTCCGGTTTGCCATCGACAGGGCCGGTCTGGTCGGGGCTGATGGCGCCACGCATGCGGGTGCGTTCGACATCGGCTATCTGGGCGCTTTGCCCGGCATGGTCGTGATGGCCGCCGCTGACGAGGCCGAGTTGATGCACATGGTGCGAACCGCGGTAGAACATGACGCCGGCCCAATTGCATTCCGCTACCCAAGAGGCAACGGCATCGGTGTTCAAATGCCGGATCGCGGCGAACGGTTGAAGATTGGGCAGGGCCGCGTGGTGCGCAGCGGAAGCGATGTCGCGCTTTTGTCTTTCGGAGCACATTTGACGGAATGCGAAACCGCGGCTGACCTTCTGGCTGCACAAGGGGTGTCGGTAACACTGGCTGATGCGCGGTTTGCCAAGCCACTCGACATGGATTTGATCGGTGAATTGGCCGCTAAACATGATGTGCTCATCACCGTGGAACAGGGCAGTTTGGGTGGTTTCGGGGCCTTTGTGCTGCAAAACATGGCGCAAGAGGGTTTGCTGGACGGAGGCCTGAAGGTGCGCACCATGACGCTGCCGGATCGCTTTATCGATCAGGCCAGTCCGGCTGAAATGTACGCTGACGCAGGACTTACAGCATCTGATATCGTGACCACGGCCTTGTCCGCGCTCAATGGCGATGAGGACAGCGTGGTTCCTTTTCGCCGCGCCTAAGCAGTTTCCTGAACGAAGCCGAGCAACGCGGCAGCCACGGCTGCGGGCGCATCCCAGTGGATGGAATGGCCGGCATTCGGGATCAGCGTGATGTCCGTCACGCCAACACTGGATAAGGCCTTGGTCGCCATATCTTGTGGGATTAACAGATCACGGCCCGCCAGAAGGGCCTGAGTGGGGACATCCAGAGCAACAGTCGATGGATCGTAGGTGTCCAGCGCGCGCAACTGGCGTTCCATGGCATCGACAGATTGTGCGTGTGGGTAACCCAGAGCGCCAGCCAATGCCACATCCACCGCTTGTGGTGTGTCGTATGTGGCGTGTGAAAAGAGCCAAGGAAAAAACGCCCGCAACCATGTGTCCGAAGGTGCGTTGCTGCGGCGTATGGATATCAGCGCGTCGAACAAGGCGATGTTGCGGCTGCTGCGCATCGGCGCGGAGGCGGCCAGCGTCAGCGAACGCACGCGGCCAGGATAGGCGGCGGCCAGTTCCATCGCGATCAGACCACCCATCGAATGCCCCAGAACATGCGCCGATCCGATCCCGAGATGATCCATGAGGGCGACGCAATCTGCTGCGTTGCGGGTCACGTCGGTGGGCGCGTCGACAGGTACGGTGCGGCCTGTCGTTCGATTGTCGGGCCGGATGACGCGCGCATCGCCGGTCAACAGTGGTAGCAATGGCATCCAGCTTGCGCTGTCACTGGCCATGCCCGCGATTAAAAACAGCGGCGGACCCGCCCCGTCGTCTTCGTACCAAAGGGCGACCTCTGGCAAATTGAGTGTCGGCATTCCTATCCGCCCTCCGAATGACAGGGTAACAGATCACCGGGTGCCGGGGTTGCAACATGGACCCCCCGCGCAATCGCACGCGACAAGCAAAGCGCCGAAGCATGCGACACTTGAAACAGGTCAGCGCCTGGGCATGCGCCGGTGCTTACGGCGAACACCAAATCCCCATCACCCGGTGTATGCGCAGGAACAGTTGCCCGTGCGATCCCATCATGCGCCGCTATGGCCATGCGCTGACATTGTGCTTTGTCCAGCGCCGCGTTCGTCGCGACAATGGCGATTGTTGTATTCGCGTGTTCGGCCTTGGCCGTGTGCATCGCTGCTGCTTTGCGACTGTTCAGGGCGCGGCCCAACCCGGCGTTCGGGTCCGGCCCCAGCCCGCCAAATTCACCATCAATTTCAAACGGCGCGGCCCAAAAATGCCGCTCGCCCGGTGTAGTGACACTGCCCATCGGGTTCGCGACAACCAACGCGCCAACCATCACGCCACCGTCCAGCTCCAACGAGGCGGAGCCAAGGCCCCCTTTCAGCATGGCCGTCAATGCGCCTGTGCCGCCGCCGACAGATCCCAATTCAAAGTCTGCTGTGGCTGCATGATACGCGGCCCGGCCCAACGCGGGATAGGGGTTGGCCGCCCACGCTTTGTTGCCTCCATTCAGCAAATCAAAAATGATCGCGCCGGGCACAATCGGGATGCGGGCCGTGCCCACCTGAAATCCGCGCCCGTCTGCATGCAGCCCGTCGACGATTCCCGAGCACGCGTCCAAACCAAAGGCGGACCCGCCGGCGAGGCACAGTGCATCCACTTGTGCCACGCTTTTGTCGGGGGCGAGCAAATCGGTCTCTCGCGTTCCCGGCGCCCCGCCCAAAACACTGACAGATGCCGTGAACGGAGCCTGCGCCGTCAGTACGGTGACGCCAGACTTCAGGACGTCGTCCTGTGCATTGCCAACGCGCAGACCGGCTATATCGGTGATCAGATTGCGAGGGCCTGGGCGCATTTCCGGCTTCAAATCCGATGTTTGGCCGCGGCGGTGGCCGGATCGCCAGTGTTGGGCGTGCCCTTGGGCTCGATCAGCAGAACCTCGCATTCCTCGGTGGCCCGAGGACGATGCGTCACCCCGCGCGGGACGATGTAAATATCCCCGGCCCGGACAACCTCCGAAGCTGCACCTTCGACGTCCATCGTCATTTCCCCCTTCAGCACCAAAAAGAAATCATCGGTATCTTCATGCAAGTGAAAAGGAAACGTGCCTTGGAATTTTACGACCATCACCTCGTTGTCGTTATAGTCTGCAATAACATGCGGATCCCAGTGCGTGGTGATCTGCGAGAGCTTTTCAGCCAAGGTCACGCGGCTCATATACAACGCCCTCCATCCACTTCCATCGCGACTCCGGTGATCATCGCCGCCTCATCCGAACACAAGAAACACGCCGCATTCCCAAGGTCTTCGGGTTGCGAAAAGCGACCGATTGGTATGGTTGCAAGGAACTTCGCGCGTATCTCCGGCGTGTCGTCCCCCATAAAGGATTTCAACAACGGCGTTTCGCCTGCAACCGGCGCCAGCGCATTGACGCGGACGCCATATGGGGCCAGCTCTACAGCCATGGTCTTGGTGGCCGTGATCATCCAACCCTTGGATGCGTTGTACCAGTTGAGATTGGGACGCGGAGACAGGCCGGCCGTCGACGCGACGTTGAGGATGGCGCCGGTGCCGCGGGACTTCATCCCCGGAGCAAACGCGCGCGCCATCAAGTAAACCGACTTAGCGTTCACTGCGAAAACACGATCAAATTCGTCTTCGCCGACGTCTTCCATGGGCATCGGCAAATGCGTGATCCCGGCGTTGTTCACGATGATATCGGGAACGCCAAAGTCCGCTATGGCGGCGCGGGCCAGTTCAGCCACCGACTTGCCATCAGACACGTCGACTTGTTGGGCCAAGCTACCGATGTCCTGCGCAAGACGCTGCGCGGCTGATGCGTTGATATCTGCAATCATCACGCGCGCACCTTCGGTGGCAAACTTGCGCACAATTCCTTCGCCAAACCCCGAGGCTCCGCCCGTGACGATTGCGGTTTTTCCGTCTAGCCGCATCCCTTCCTCCTGCATTTGTTCTCACGTTAGGCGGGGGGCGCCCGGACGGCAATTACTCATCACGCACAGGCCGCCTGTTCGCTTTGACCTCGCCTCGCTGTTTCTTGGCGGTCAAACGCCGTTGTACCGCGCCTTTGCCGGGCTTGGTCGCAATGCGCCGCTTTGGAGTCACCAGGGCCTTGCGGACGAGTTCTATCAGACGCTCGCGGGCAAGGGCGCGATTGCGTGCTTGGCTGCGGGTTTCGTAACATTGGATCACTATGGCGCCGTCCTTGGTCCAACGGCGTCCGGCCAACCGTTTCAGGCGGGCTTTCACCGGTCCAGGCAACGAAGGGGACCTTGCTGCCTCGAACCGCAGGTCTACAGAGGTACTGACCTTGTTCACGTTTTGCCCGCCAGGCCCAGACGCCCGCACAAAGCTCTCGGTCAGTTCCCAATCCTGAATTGCGATGTCATCGTTGATCCTAAGCATGCCAAGCCTTTACAACCCACGCTGGCCGTCCGTCAAAAAGGGCCGCCCCAGCTAAGGAGCGGCCCTTATCGAAAGTTGTTCGGAGGCGGGGTCGGTTAGACCCGGATAACACCGATCCGTTTGGTTGGCCGTCCGGCCAAAGGCTGCTTTAGCAGGCTGCCCCCCAAACTGTCCCGACACCTCTCTCCAATGACTCTCTCGACACTGGATCACCTCCTTTCAATTTGTTTCGCCTAAACCAAACTTGGCACGAGCTGACGAAAACGCAAACAGAATTATCAGGCTGCGGCGTGATGGCGCGACAGTCGCTGAACAATCAGGCGGAACGGGATAAGGGCAAGTAAGGCAACCGACAGCTTCACCAACCAATCCGCAAAGGCCAATGTGACCCAAAGCGGCTCAAGCGGGCCCGAGAGCATGAAGGGCACCTGTTCCCAAGCCCAGTTTATCGCTGCATCTGCGTCTGGCCCGAACACTGTGATCGACGCGGAAAACGCGATGGTGAAAAACAATGTTGTGTCTAAAGCAGAGCCTACAACAGTCGAAATCAGCGGCGCTTGCCACCATGCGCCGGAACGGAACCGGTTGAAAACGGCAACATCCGTCAATTGGGCCAAGAGAAACGCAACACCCGAGCCTATTGCGATCCGCAACGGCACTGCTGGTCCGAATTCCAACATGATCTGGCTGCCGATCAGCGAACAGAGGATCCCGGTGACAAAACCCACAAAAACCACTTTGCGCGCCACGGGTGCGCCGTAAACGCGGTTCATCACGTCCGTGACAAGAAAAGCCAGTGGGTACGTGAAAGCGCCCCATGTCAGGAGACCGTCCAACAAAAGGAATTGGACCAAAATGTTCGATGCCACGACGATCGCGGCCATGGCTAGGATGCCAGGAAGGTGCATGCGGTTCATGTTCTGGTGCCCGTTTTATCAAGGTTGCGGCGACTTGGCCCGCGTGTCGTGCGGGCAGGCGCGCGGTAAACGGGGTTTTGCCCTGAATGTCAATCCGGAAGCTGGTATTCGACGAGTTGTGTACGCTGAATCGCATTGAAGTTGTTGTCCGACACCATGGTTGCGCGTAGGTGGCCGCTGTGGTCCCGCCAGACGGCGATGCCTTCGAGGTTTCCATGTCTGCCACCGGATGTACGCAACAGCGTCGTAGGTATCGCATCTGGCTGCTTTGGATCCCATCTGCGGATACGGGAACGGAAGCCGGTCACGCCAAGCGCGCGCTCCAGAATGTACAATTGACCGTCGGGGCCAAAGTCTGCGCCGACTGGTGAAAAGGTGCCGTAGCCGGGAAGCAAGGTCATCCGGGCCCAAGTGTCAGATTGCCAGACGTATAACGGTGCCAGACCCTGCGCATTCGGTGTTTCGGCCAGAGTCCAGAGCGTATCGAACCGGTCCACGGCAAGGGCCTCGTAGGATCGGTTGGGTGCCAAAGCACTGCGCCCCGGCGGATGCGGCAACACCCGCGCGGCGGACTGCGGGGTGTCGTAGCAGGCAATGCGGGGGCGCCCTTCGAAGGCCACACAAAAACGGTCATTGCCCAACACGGATAAGCCCTCGGCATCGCCCGCGGGCATATCCAGTTCCGTCCCATCCTGTCCGCGTAATCGCGTCGGATCGGAAATTTCCGCAATCTCTGGAACACCTTGCGGTCTTTCAATCCGAACGGTCAGGAAGACTCCCTTGTCGCCTAGAATAGTCAGCGCAGTGCCCTGACCGTTGACATCGATCGCAGACAGTCCTCCAAACCAAGGCACATCCACCTGCATGCGCACACTCGCTATATGCCGTGCCGCATCCAGGTGGTCTGCATTTGCGGCGTTTAGGAATACGGCCACGCTTAGCGCGATTGCAAGACAGCGGTGCATTGCTGGGGCAGGTCGGCCAGAACATATTCACGCCGTGGTTTTGGCGCAGGAGCGTTTGGATCGCGGGGTTTCGGTGGCGGCGGGTTTAGGATGTTGTTCACCCATTCCTGTGCTTCCGCACAGCCATCACCCTTGGGGGGCGGGGCCTGGTTCACGCAACCAGCCGCACCTTTGGGGCACGTCAGGCGGACATGAAAATGATAGTGATGCCCCCACCACGGCCTGATCTTGCGCAGGTAAGACCGGTTGCCCTTTTCGTCCTTGCACATTTGAACCTTGGCGCCCGGAAAGACGAAAATGCGGGCTGTGCGCCGATCTTTGGCGGCTTCGCGAATGATCCGATGGTGGGCGCGGCTCCAGTTATCGTTGACAAAAGCGCCGTTGGACCGCCGCAGCGAGATCGAAGAGATGTTTTCGCGCTCGCGCTTCGTTAGGTTGATGCGGGAGGCTGGCAGCATCCAGATGTCGACATCCAGTCCGATCTGATGGCTGCGATGCCCTGATAGCATCGGGCCGCCCCGGGGTTGGCTGATATCGCCGATGTATAGACCTTGCCAGCCTGGTTGCTTGGCCGCGAATTTCGATAGCTTTTCGATGTAGTCGATGGTTTCCGGGTGTCCCCAATTTCGGTTTCGACTCAGCCGCATGGCCTGCCATGTCGGTCCGGTTTCCGGCAATTGTCTGGCACCGGCAACGCACCCCTTCGCATAGCTGCCGAACGGTGCCGCGCGTTGATCTGACCCATCGCGCTTTGCTCCGAATAGTTCCTTGGCCAAGGGTGCGGCACCTGCGGTGGTCGCCCCTAAAACCAGTATCAGTAAGACGGCTGCTGCTCTCCAGACCATGCCTGTTGGTCTCCCTCTGGTTTCACCCAGATTAACAAGACCAACCCAATCAGGAAAAGAACCATCAAGGGCGAAATCCCAATTTGTTGACTGCCGGTTGCATAGGTCAAAGCACCAATCGAAAGTGGCGCGACAAAGCTTGTGGCCTTGCCAGCCAAGGCATAAAGACCGAATGCCTCTGTCATTTTCCCTGAATTTGCCTGCCGAACCATCATCGTGCGTGACGCCGATTGAATGGCGCCGCCCGCCGCACCAACAAGGCAACCGATAACGTAGAAACTGATGTCAGGCAGCGCCGAGCCGTCTTCGACGGGGATACCGAACACACGGGTCGGGCTGACAAATATGATGGCAATGGCGGCAACCGTCAGAACAAGGATGCAGGCAATGATCACCGGTTTGGGACCAAAAGCCGAGTCGGCTCGACCACCCACCGACGCAAAAATTGCGCCCGCCACGATGGCCAAGATCCCGAAAACGCCAATGTCCACCACGGACCAGTCCAATACCCCCGCCGCGTAGATGCCACCAAACGCATAGATCCCGTTCAACGCGTCGCGGTAGGACATCGAGGCGCCGAGAAAGGCAAACAAGGATGGTGTTTTGGGCAGCTGTCGAACGGTTTGCACAACCTCGCGCAAGGCTTTTTTGTAAGCGCCCGGTGGCGCGCCGGCGGGTTTCGGATAACGCACCCA
>CAWUIW010000043.1:0-15826 GCA_963922515.1 uncultured Rhodobacterales bacterium
ATCCACCCACCGCAATGAGGGCGATCCGCTCGCCGTTGGTGGGTGTGCTGATCGGATGCAAACACGCACGCGCCACCCACAGTGCCGTCGTCACCAGCCCATCTGTCAAATAGGTGTAGGACCGTGTGAGCGCGCGGGCTGCAAACGGCTGCAACTTGAATGCATCGGCGATAGCTGCACGACCGGCAACATTGGCGGCCCGCAGTGCGTCGACGACAATTGCCCGCTTGGCGGCATAGTCGGGCGCAGCTTCGATGTTGCGCGCGATCGCATTGCGTACGGTGGACGCGTCGAAGATATCATTCGCGTCGCAAATCAGTGTGTTTTCTGTCGCCAAGGACAGGGCCGAAGCCGGTTCTTTAGAAGCCGGCTCCAGCGAAACTTCTTGGGGCAGGGTCAATCACAACCACCTGTTTGTTGCGGATTGTGGCCACAGCCAGTCCGCGTTCATTTGTCCCGTCAGGGCGCAGACGGAAGATGCCATTGGTCCCCTGAAAACCGGCATTTTGCGTCAAAGCCGCCCCGGTCAGGGCATTAGAGTTTCCGGCGCCCACCAGCGCGCCAATCGCGGCAATGCCATCATAGGCAAGCCCTGCGATTGGATGCGGCGCTCCAGAATAGGCGGCGGTATAACGTTCGCGAAACCGTTGTGCAAACGTCGGATCCGGTAGGGCGAACCATCCGTCCTGAACCCCCGGCAGCTCCAGTGTCTGTGTGGGAATGTCCCACCGCGTCAGTCCAACCAACTGCACTTCGGGCTGAGCAACACCGGATTCAGGCAGCAACTGCGTGTAAAGCGGCAGCGCGCCGGCCGTGGTCGACGTGAGGAAAACGGTCGTTGCCCCGGTGCCCTGAACCATAGCCCGGATCGACGGGATGGTGTTGATCACGCTTTGCTGGGACAGCTCGTATGGAACGGTGCCTGCCAGACTCGCGGTCGAACCGCTGATCGCCGATTGGATTGCGTTGCGTCCCAACTGGCCAGCCACATCGGTGGAATGGACGACGACAATGCTGCCCCGGCCATTGCGGGCGGCATACTGAGTCAGGCGCTGAGCCGTATTGTCAAAAGTGGATCCAAGGATGAACAGATTGCCACCGGCGATCGTGGTGTTGTTCGAAAACGACAGCACGTTGATGTTCCGGTTCGCCACTGCAACGGCCGCTGCATTCGCAAGTTCCGCGCGGACCGGGCCCAGAATGATCTTGGCGCCGTCTGCCACGGCCTGAACGGCTTGCTCCGAGGCAACCGCTGCATTCCCTTGCGTGTCATAGACACGCAAATCGATTTCGACGCCTTGCAAGTCGCTGATCGCCAACCGGGCCGCGTTTTCCAAGCTTTGCGCCAACACCGCATCGCCACTGGTGCCAGAGCCTTTCGGCACCAACAGCGCAACCGGAACCGGCGCAGACGTGTTGATTGAAGGCCCGCCACCTCCAGCTGTGCCAAGGGCAGTCGGGTCGCACCCGGCGAGTAGAACAGTGGTTGCCACCACGGCTCCGCCGCGCAATGCCTTGCGAATTCGGGCGAAAAAAGCAAACATACGAGTAACAATCCCTGTTCCAAGCGGTTCTGGTGAGCCGGGATAATAACCACCAAACACTTTGGGTCCAGCTTTGAATCACCAGATCGTGAAACTGTCACCAGGGTTATACTTCGTGGCGACCCCGATAGGGACAGCCCGTGATATCACGCTGAGAGCATTGGATATTTTGGCGTCGGTCGATGTTCTTGCCGCTGAGGATACCCGCAGTTTGCGGCGATTGATGGACATTCACGGAATACCTTTGGGCGGACGCCGGCGCATGACCTACCACGACCACAGCCGGGAAGGCGACCGTAAGCGTCTGGAAGAGGCCATATCTGCGGGTGCCGCGGTGGCTTATGCCTCGGAAGCGGGCATGCCGCTTATTTCTGATCCGGGCTTCGAGTTGGCCCGAGCTGTGCAGTCAGCTGGGCACACCGTAACGGTCGCGCCGGGCGCATCGGCGGTCACATCAGCTCTAGCGATAGCCGGTTTGCCAACCGATGCCTTCTTGTTTGCCGGATTTCTGCCCAACGCACGGACTGCAAGACGCGCGCGGTTGGAAGCTCTGAAACCTGTCGATGCCACATTGGTGTTCTTCGAGTCTCCGAACCGTGTGGCGGCCAGCCTCGCCGATGCACAAAGCGTTCTGGGCGGCGAGCGTGAAGCGGCCCTGTGCCGAGAGCTCACCAAACGTTTTGAAGAAGTACGAAAAGGCACGCTTGCGGAATTGGCGGAGGGCGCGAAAGAGGTGCCACCCAAAGGCGAAATCGTCCTTGTTGTCGATCGCGGCCGTTCAGATGGTGTTAAGGCAGATGAACTAGAGCAGGAACTTGTGGCGGCTCTTGATCATATGTCGGTGAAAGACGCCGCAGAAATGGTAGCAGCCGCGCACAAAGTGCCAAAGCGGCAGGTCTATCAAATGGCTTTGAAACTGGCGAAAGGCTAGCACATGGGGCACGTCCACACCGGGCAAGTGGCGTATCACAGCGGGCTGAGCGCCGAACGTTGCGTCGCCGATCGTTACCAAAGGCAAGGGTATGAAGTCTTGCACCACAGATGGCGGGGCGCCGCGGGAGAAATCGATCTAATAACGCGCCGCGATGACGTCATCGTCTTTGTCGAGGTGAAACATGCGCGCACACTGGATGCAGCCGCGCAGCGCTTGTCCCAGCGCCAAGTTGCCCGGATCTTGCAAAGCGCTGATGAGTTTCTGGGGGCGCAGCCGAACGGGACGTTGAGCGATGCGCGCATTGACGTGGCACTTGTCGACCGCATGGGCGCATGCCGGGTGCTGGAAAACGCGGTCTTCGGCTGAACCCCATTGCAGAGCCCGCAGTGCTGCGCCATGTATCATCCCAGCAAAGAGGTGATGCATGAAAATCGCATTCCAGATGGATCCAATCACGTCTGTCGACATCAACGCCGACAGTTCCTTTCGCTTGGCCGAAGAAGCGCAATCACGTGGCCATACTCTATTTTACTACAGCCCTGATGAACTGTCCTACCGCGAAGGGCGCGTCATGGCGCGGGGGCATCAGATGCAGGTGCAGCGCGTTGCGGGACATCCGGCAGAACTTGGTCCGATGCAGGACTTTGACCTTGCGGATATGGATGTCGTCTGGCTGCGGCAGGATCCTCCGTTCGACATGCACTACATCACATCCACGCATCTATTGGATCGGTTGAAAGGCCAGACGCTGGTGGTGAACGATCCGTTCTGGGTCCGCAACTATCCCGAAAAACTGCTGGTGCTTGATTTTCCTGACCTGACACCGCCGACAACCATCGCAAGAAGCCTCGACACGATCAAAGCGTTTAAGGCAACGCACGGGGATGTAATTCTGAAGCCGCTTTACGGGAATGGTGGTGCGGGCGTGTTCCGGTTGGATTCCAATGATCGCAATTTGAGCTCGTTGCACGAGTTGTTCACGGGATTTAGCCGTGAACCCTTGATCGTGCAGAAGTTCCTGCCTGACGTCCGCAATGGCGACAAGCGCGTAATCCTAGTGGATGGCGAAGCTGCGGGCGCCATCAACCGGGTGCCAGCCGAAGGCGAGACCCGGTCCAACATGCATGTTGGCGGTCGGCCGGAAAAAATCGATCTGACATCGCGGGATCGGGAAATCTGCGCGGCCATCGGACCGTTGCTGCGCGAAAAGGGCCAAGTTTTTGTCGGGATCGATGTGATCGGCGACTACCTGACTGAAATCAATGTCACTTCGCCGACCGGAATTCAGGAACTCGAGCGGTTCGATGGCGTGAACGTGGCAGGCCAGGTTTGGGAAGCCATCGACCGACGTTTGGCATGAGCTGGCAGCGGGTCGCAATCAACTGGAACCTTCGGTGGATCGAAAAACCATATCTTGCCCGCGTTCAGGAGCCGGAAGAGATACGGCGCCGATTTGAACGCACGGCACGTCTGATGTTTCACCCGCCGTCCGGCACACGTTACATTGATCGGACGATTGGGCCCTGTCCTGCGCTGGCGATCGGCGACGATGCCACCAAGCCGCTTTTGCTGTACTTTCACGGCGGCGGCTATGTTTTCGGCAGCCCCAGGACCCATGCCGCTATGCTGGCCACTTTGGCCAAACGCTCGGGCGCGCGCGCGGTGTTGCCTCGCTACCGACTGGCGCCAGAACAACCATTTCCGGCAGCGATCGAAGATGCATGCAGTGTGTACGAAGCGCTGTTGGATGCGGGCGATCGACCGGACAGGATTGCCTTGGGCGGAGACAGTGCAGGCGGCGGCTTGGCGCTGTCACTGCTGGGCGAGGTTTTGCGCCGGAACCTGCCGGCACCGATCTGCCTTTTTGCCTTTTCGCCGCTGACCGACCTGACGTTTTCCGGACCTAGCCTTGTCGCGAACGCCACGACGGAAGTGCTTTTGCCTGCACAGCGTGCCGCGGATATGGCCTCGTTCTACCTTGGCGACCATCCGGCAGATGACCCGCGGGCATCGCCACTTTTTGCGGACTTTGCCGGGGCGCCGCCCATTTGGATGGCAGTCGGTGATACTGAAATCCTGCGTGACGATACCCGGAGATTGGCGTCGCGCCTAAAATCAGAGGGCGTTTCCGTCACGGTCGAAGAGGCGGCTGACCTGCCACATGTCTGGCCCATTTTTCACAACTCCATGCCAGAGGCACGCGCGACACTCAGGTCTCTTGGCAGTTGGCTCACGCAACAGTTTTCGACGTCAGGCGATAGCTGAGCGCTTCCGCCACGTGGGGGCGGCGCACCTCGGCCGACCCATCAAGGTCCGCAATGGTGCGCGCAACTCGCAAAACACGGTGGTATCCGCGTGCAGACAACCCCATTTTTTCGGCGACATTCGCCAAGAGCGTCCGGCCTTCGGGATCGGGCGTGGCATGTTCGTCCAGCAACCCGCCGCCGATATCCGCGTTTTGCCGAATACCGTCATGCCCCTCGTACCTTTTGGTTTGACGCGCCCGTGCCGCTGAAACGCGGGCGGCGACATCGCGACTGCGATCGCCTGACGGGGGTAAGTCGAGGTCAGTGAAGGCCACAGGTGGTACTTCGACGCGCAGGTCGAACCGATCCAGAAGCGGACCCGAGATGCGCCCCAGATAGTCATCACCACAAGCCGGGACGCGGGCGCATGCCCGGGCCGGATCGGACAGATAGCCACATTTGCAGGGGTTGGCGGCAGCCACCAGCAGAAACTTGCAGGGATACCTGACATGCGCATTCGCGCGCGCCACCATGACCTCTCCGGTTTCAATCGGTTGCCTCAGGGTTTCCAGGACCGTGCGAGGAAACTCGGGGAACTCGTCCATGAACAGGACACCATTGTGCGCGAGGCTGATTTCGCCTGGCTTTGCGCCTCGGCCGCCGCCCACAATGGCCGCCATGGATGCGGTGTGGTGCGGTTCGCGAAATGGGCGGGTTCGGCTGATACCGCCGGCGTCCAAGGTGCCGCTGACCGAATGGATCATGGAAGTTTCAAGGGCTTCGGCCGGGGTGAGGGGTGGCAAGACCCCCGGCAATCGCGCGGCCAGCATCGACTTTCCTGATCCTGGCGTGCCGACCATGAACAAGTGGTGGCGACCGGCCGCTGCGATTTCCAAGGCGCGCTTTGCCTTTTCCTGTCCTTTGACATCGCGCAGGTCACGGGCGCTGGTCTCGGCGGCCACTTCGCCCGGTTCGGCCGGGGCTAGCCTTGATTGACCGGTGTAGTGCCGGATCACGGCGCCCAGATCTGTCGCGGCAATGACTTCGGCGGAACCGACCCATGCAGCCTCGGCGCCGGAGCCTTCGGGGCAAAGCAGTGACTTTTGTTCTTCCGCCGCTGTCATGGCTGCCGGGAGCCCGCCAAGTACCGGCACCAATGTCCCATCCAGAGACAATTCGCCCAAAGCCACGGTTGTGGCGGCCATGTCGTCTGGAACAATCTCAAGCGCAGCAAGCAGCGCCAAGGCGATTGGCAGGTCAAAGTGGCTGCCTTCTTTTGGCAGGTCGGCGGGCGACAGGTTTATCGTGATCCGTCGGGATGGCAGCGCGATCGACAACGCGCTGAGCGCACTGCGCACGCGGTCCCGCGCTTCTGATACGGCTTTGTCCGGCAAACCCACGATAGAGAAGGCTGGCAACCCGGGCGCAACCGCGCATTGTACCTCGACAAGTCGGGCTTCGACGCCTTGAAACGCCACTGTGTAGGCCCGCGCAACCATAGACATCCTTCCACTGGTCCACATGCAGAACCAGCTAAGTCGGCCACGGTTTCGGAAAGGTTAATGCGCGTTAACCATGTCGATGAACTCCGGCCAGGCCTCTGGGTCCGCGACTGTCTTGTCGCGGCAAAACGCGTTGCAAAAGCCCCAATTCTGCCCCTTCAGTTCGAGCATATGTGTTACGGGTTGTCCGGAATAGGGGCACTGTGTGTTCAACGCACGGGTCCCAGAAATCGGCTTGGCAACGTCCTTTGATGAGACGGGCCATGCCTGCGGTTGGGCGTCTTGCGGATAGGGAAAGGGCTCATACGCGACCGTCAGACCCATCGCGCGCCACTGCCGTACGGCGCTATCCTGCAGCAACGAAAGGCAGTACGCCGCGTTGGCGTCTGACACCTGCAGCCCATACCCAACAATCCGGGCCGCGACCGGGGTGTAGAACACATCTGCCAACGAGTAGGTTCCGAACAACGGCCCGGTTGCGCTGCCTGATACACCACGTGCATGTGCCCACAACGTTTCAATGCGCTCCACATCTTGTCTGACGTCGCTGGACGGCTGAAAACCTTGCCAAACGTGTGACAACTGCATCGGGCACTCCGCCCGCAATGCTCCGAAACCGGCCACCATTTCGGCGCAGACCCACCGGGCCGTTGCCCGTGCGTCCGAAGACACGGGCCATAATCCTGCCTCGGGATGACGTTCGGCAAGGGTTTCTGCGATGGCAAGGCTTTCGCCAATGACGGTGCCATCCGATTGCCGCAAGGCAGGCACCAATCGGGCCGGCGCCAGTGCGGCCATGTCTTTGGCCATCGAGCCCGAGTACAGCCCCACCATGTGCGTGCGATAAGGCAAACCAAATTTTTCCAGCATCAGCCAGCCGCGCAGTGACCAGCTGGAAAACAGTCGATCACCAATAAAAAGATCATATGTCATGGCATGACGCTATTCGCGCCGGTCCAGTCCCGTAAATCGCTGAATTGTTGCGGCCCCCATCACGGAAGGTGATTGATCCGCTCCACTGTCCAATCCCCGTTTTCCACCAAGATCTGGGTGACCGACAAATTGTCGATCCGGTGGCCAAAAGTTTCATAGCCGTCCAAGTCCAAGGCGCGTTGAACCTGGGTTAGGATCGCCCCAAAATGCGCTACGATGATCACGTCCGACGTAACTGCCTGTGCCAACACGCCATCTATTGCCCGGTCGACCCGCGCGCGCAGATCGTTCCAGCTTTCCCCGTTGGGTGGGCGCACATGCCCGGGTTCATCCCAGAAAGCCCGGATGCGATCAGGGTCTTCGGCTTCGATGTCCTTGTAGCTCCGCAGTTCCCAATCGCCGAAATGCATCTCTCGCAAATCGTTGACATGAGCCAGCCGGGTGCGGCCGCGTTCGACTGCGTTCGCCGTGTCGACGGCGCGGATCAGGTCCGAAGATACCAAAGCCGCCGGTGCCGGCAGAAAGGCATTGAGGCGCGCGATTTGGTCAAGATCGGACAAATCAGCGGGCAGATCTGACCATCCTACCATCGTTTTGGCATGCGTCGGGCCATGGCGTACCAAGTGAAGCCGGATCATGGCAGACGTCCCTTCAGGATCTGCGGCAACCCGGCAACGACCTGAACGACCAAGTCCGCCTTGGCTGCCAGTGCGATGTTGGCACGGCCCTGGACCTCTCTGAACCGGCGGCCAAGGGATGTGTCAGGGACGATGCCTTGGCCGACTTCGTTGGAGACGGCCACGATGGGGGCCGCGCAACCCCCGATTTGGTCAATCAGGCTGACCTGCGCATCATGGAAGTCATGACCGGCCAACAAGTGATTGCTCAGCCACAAGGTCACGCAATCCAGCAAGACAACACAGTCCGGAGTGGCCTTTGACAGCGCGCCAGACAGATCAAGCGGCGCTTCATACGTTGTCCAACCGGATCCCCGACGCGCGATGTGGTGCTGGATTTTGGCCTCCATCTCAGCGTCAAATGCTTGCGCCGTTGCCACGTAAACTCTTGATCTATTGAATTTTTCCACCAACTCTTCGGCAAAAACAGATTTGCCCGAAGCAGCGCCGCCTAGAACAAGAGTCAAGGAAGGGAAGGAGTTTGTCATTTAATTTGTGATCCGTTCCGTTTCTGCCCCCGTACCTCAATACAAAAGCGCAACACAAGGCGCAGGCGATGCGCCGAATTCGTCAGGGGATGATTTATGGCACTGGATCACGGTTCTGATCTTTCTTTGTCACGTCGGGCCATGAAGGCCGAACTGCTGGACGCTGAAACAGAGCTCAAGCTCGCCTATGCATGGCGCGACGAGCGTGATGAAGCTGCTTTGCATCGGTTGATTACGGCGTATATGCGGCTGGCCATTTCGATGGCCGCAAAGTTTAAACGGTATGGCGCGCCAATGAACGATCTCATTCAGGAAGCTGGTTTGGGTTTGATGAAGGCTGCGGACAAGTTCGATCCAGACCGTGGCGTTCGGTTTTCCACCTATGCAGTTTGGTGGATCAAGGCCTCGATCCAGGATTACGTGATGCGCAACTGGTCGATGGTAAGAACCGGATCAACGTCATCGCAAAAGTCGTTGTTCTTCAACATGCGCCGCGTTCAAGCTCGTCTCGAGCGTGAAGCCGCATCGGAAGGCGTTTCACTGGATCGTCATCAGATGCACCAGCTTATTTCGACTGAAATTGGTGTGCCGTTGCACGATGTTGAAATGATGGAGGGCCGTCTTTCAGGTTCCGATTATTCTCTGAATGCAACTCAGTCCGTCGAAGACGAAGGCCGTGAGTGGATTGATGCACTGGAAGACGAAAGTGCGCAGGCGGCGGAAACCGTGGAAGACCGGCATGACACAGCGCAGCTGCGGGAATGGCTGGTGACGGCCATGAATGCGCTAAACGACCGCGAACGGTTCATCGTGCGCGAGCGGAAGCTACGAGAAGATGCGCGAACCCTTGAAAGCCTCGGCAACGAACTGGGTCTGAGCAAAGAGCGCGTGCGCCAGCTTGAAGCCGCTGCATTTCAGAAAATGCGCAAGAATTTGGAAACACAATCTCGCGAAGTGCTCCACTTCCTCGCCTGAGGTTCACACAAGCACTCCGGATTGGTAAATGCGCCGTCTAATGACGGCGCATTTTTTTTGTTGGAACGCACCGCAGACAAACGTCCAGTTCGCGCTGGTACAAGCCATGCGGCGCACCTATGCTTTCGATAGACAGCACGAAAGGGCGCCAATATTGCTGACCTCGAAACGCATTTTGCTGATCATTGGCGGGGGTATCGCGGCCTACAAGTCGCTTGACCTGATCCGCAGGCTCACTGAACGCGGCGCAAAAGTCACGCCGGTGCTGACAAAGGCTGCCGAGCAATTCGTGACCCCGCTGTCCGTGTCCGCGCTTTCCGGGGAAAAGGTGTTTCGCGATCTTTTTGACCTGACCGATGAAGCCGAGATGGGCCACATAGAGCTGTCGCGCAGTGCGGACCTATTGGTTGTCGCGCCGGCGACGGCGGACCTTATGGGGAAGATGGCCAGCGGTTTGGCCAATGACTTGGCGTCGACCATACTGATGGCGACAGACACGCCAGTTTTGCTGGCACCGGCCATGAATGTGCGTATGTGGCAGCACGCCGCGACGCAACGCAATCTGACACAATTGCAGACTGACGGCATTCGATTTGTTGGTCCGAACGACGGCGGCATGGCATGTGGCGAATTCGGACCCGGTCGTATGTCAGAGCCTTTGGAAATCGTTGCAGCAGTCGAAGAGTTGTTGGCAGCACCGGGCCCGTTGGCCGGCAAGCGCGTTCTGGTCACCTCTGGACCGACGCACGAACCGATTGACCCCGTTCGATACATCGCGAACCGGTCATCCGGCGCGCAAGGGACGGCATTGGCGCGAGCCCTTTTGGCGCTTGGCGCCGAAGTGGACTTTGTCACCGGGCCCGCCGACGTTGCGCCGCCTGACGGCGTCAACACCATCCGCGTTCAAACAGCGATTGAGATGCAAGAGGCTGTTCAGCGGGCGTTGCCCGCGGACGCTGCGGTCTTTGCTGCTGCTGTGGCAGATTGGCGCGTCGCCCATCAGTCGGACAAGAAGCTCAAGAAAAGTCGCGATGGGATGCCGACACTGGAATTCGCAGAAAACCCGGACATTCTGAAAGGTGTTTCGCAGTTGAAGGTCGGCCGCCCGCCGTTGGTGGTCGGGTTCGCAGCTGAAACAGACGATTTGGTTGCCCATGCGACAGCAAAACGGGAACGCAAGGGGTGTGACTGGATCATCGCCAACGACGTCAGCCCGGAAACTGGGATCATGGGGGGCACCGACAACGCGATTGTCCTGATTACTGATCAAGGCGCCGAAGCTTGGCCGCGTATGACCAAGGATCAGGTGGCGGCAAAGATTGCCGCGCGCATTGCATCGGAAGTGGCGCACCAGCCATGACCCAAGTGACCATTCATGTCACGTACGATGAAAGTGCGGATCGTGCCGTACCGTTGCCAAGCTATGAGACGTCTGGCGCAGCGGGGGCGGATGTAAGGGCAAATCTTCCGTCCAAAGGCAGCATTTCAGTTGAACCGGGTGAGCGCGTACTGGTGCCCACTGGGTTGCGGCTACAAATCCCGTCGGGATACGAGGTTCAACTGCGCCCACGCAGCGGCCTTGCACTGAAGCACGGCATCACGTTGCCAAACAGTCCCGCAACAATAGATAGCGATTACCGAGGGCCGCTGGGAGTGATTGTTATGAATGCTGGTCGTGACGCGTTCCAGATCGCTCACGGCGATCGCATCGCCCAAATGCTGGTGGCTCCAGTGCTGCAAGCCGCGTTTGTGGTCGTCGACGCATTGAACGAAACCGACCGGGGAACCGGTGGGTTTGGATCGACCGGGCGCAACTGATGCTTTTGGTTTTGGCCTTTGCCGCGATGCTTTGGGGCATCGGCGCGCTGACGAATGCCCCGCGCAGTGCCCGTCTTATCATGATTGGACTTCTGTATGTTGGTGTCTTGTTCTTGCAGGTTGCCCTGCCGGACCTCCATCCGCTGCGCGAAGCCACAGGCGGTTCGCCCGCCTTTTGGCTCATTCTGGGCGGGTTTGCCGGGCTGATCGCCTTGTACCGGATGGCCTTGTCCCGACTGCGCAGCCGGGCCCAAGCGGCGGAAGCCGCGAATCGGCCACAGGCCAAACCGGGTGCGTTTTCTGAAGTGGAACTCAACCGTTACGCCCGTCATATCGTCCTACGCGAGCTGGGTGGGCCAGGACAAAAACGGCTCAAAGAGGCACGCGTGCTCATCATCGGGGCCGGTGGGCTTGGCGCGCCGGTATTGCAGTACCTGGCCGCGGCCGGAGTGGGCACAATCGGCGTGATGGATGACGATGTCGTGGAAAATGCCAATCTGCAACGACAGGTCATTCACACAGATGCTAATATCGGTATGCCGAAGGTTTTTTCCGCCCAAAAGGCGCTGGAAGCGCAAAATCCGTTTGTCATGATCAAACCGTACAATCGCAGATTGACGGAACAAATCGCGGACGAGTTGTTTGCCGACTATGATCTGGTGCTTGACGGCACCGACAATTTCGAAACCCGCTACCTAGCCAACCGCATCGCGGTTGCACATGGCAAGCCCTTGATATCTGGCGCTTTGTCGCAATGGGAAGGCCAGATCAGTGTTTTTGATACGGCGCAAGCCGGGCCTTGTTATCGGTGCATTTTTCCATCCGCTCCGGCACCAGAGCTGGCCCCGTCCTGCGCAGAAGCGGGCGTGCTTGGACCTTTGCCCGGCGTGGTCGGATCCATGATGGCCGTTGAAGCGATCAAGGTGCTCACTGACGCTGGTTCGCCATTGGTGGGCAAAATGCTGATCTATGATGCCCTCTTCGGTGAAACCCGCACCATAGAACTGAAAAAGCGTGCAGATTGTCCGGTCTGTGGCCAAACTGTTCCCGTTGGGACTCAATCCGCCGCATACGGCGGGCCATAGGAGGACGAGATGAAACACATATTCGCAACCGCGGCTGCCTTGCTGGCCATGTCTGTACCGGCCGACGCGGCCGATTTGCCCGATCTTGATGGACGCGAGGTCGTCGTTGTGACCGAAAACGCGTACCCGCCCTTGCAATTTGTGGATCCCAAAACAGGCGAGGCGATCGGCTGGGAATACGACGCGATGGCTGTAATAGCCGAGCGGATCAATATCACCGTTGTCTACGAGAACATCAGCTGGGATGCGATGATTGCGGCGGTCAGTGAAGCGCAATATGATCTAGGGATGACTGGCATCACGATCCGTGAGGACCGGATGGAAAAGGTCGATTTTTCCGACAAGTATATGACCTCGCAAATGCGCATGATCGTGGCCGGAGACGAAGACCGCTTTACTGACGCGGCCGGCTTTGCCGCAAATCCTGACCTTTTGGCAGGGGCACAACCCGGGACAACACCGTTTTATGTCACTGTCTATGACATCCTCGATGGCGACGAAGCCAACCCAAGGATCAAACTGTTCGAGACCTTTGGCGCATCCATTCAGGCCTTGCGAGCCGGGGATGTAGATCTTGCATTATCGGATGGCACAGCAGCCAACGGGTACGTGGAAGCCAGCAATGGCGGTCTGAAAATCATTGGCGACCCTCTGGGGACAGAAGACTTCGGGTTCATTTTTCCCAAAGGGTCGGACCTTGTCGCCCCCATGAATGCCGCGATTGCATCCATGGACGCAGATGGAACTCTTGAAGCACTAAATACCAAGTGGTTCCTGGACTACAAACTCGGCCAATAGGCTGCGTGCCCCGGGCGTGACCCGGGGCCTCCGCTCAGAGAGACGAATGGCCCCCCGAAAGGAAAAAGAAGACTTCCCGTATTGGCTGGTGGCCGTCACGGCGCTGGGCGCCTTCTTTCTCTACCGCATTCTCACGGATGACCTGCACGCCCAAATTCTTTCTACCTTGATGCGCGGTGTTCAGGTCACGTTGTTCGTGACATTTGTCAGCTTCGCACTGGCATCTGCTTTGGGCCTGTTGCTGGCGCTGGGCGCGGGGGCATCCTGGCTGGTGGTGCGGCAGGTCACCCGCACATACGTGGAAATTGTGCGGGGCGTGCCCATCATCGTCCTGTTGTTGTACGTGGCGTTCGTGTTGGCCCCGGCGCTGGTGGCCGCGTGGAATTGGGCCACGGGTTGGGCTGGGTTCGAACCGCTGCGGACCCGCGACTTTTCACTGCTGTGGCGGGCCATTATCGCACTGATGATCGCCTACTCGGCCTTCATAGCCGAAGTGTTCCGTGCAGGTTTGCAATCGGTGGACGAAGGTCAGATTGAAGCCGCCAAGGCACTGGGACTAAGCCGCTGGCAACGCTTTCGCTTTATCATCTTTCCGCAGGCCATTCGCACCATCCTGCCACCGCTCGGCAATGACTTCATCGCGATGGTCAAGGACAGTTCATTGGTATCCGTCCTCGGCGTTTTGGACGTGACACAGCTAGGCAAAGTGACGGCTGCCAGTAATTTCCGATACTTCGAAACGTACAACGTGGTGGCCCTTGTGTACCTCACGATGACGATCGGTTTGTCGCTCGCGCTGCGGCAGCTGGAACTTCGTTTGCGCAGGTCACACGAAAAATAGATGATGGCAACGCTCTGGACCCTGTGACCCGCGCGGCCTAGCTTTCCGCAAACAAGGAGAGCAGCCATGACAAATCCGATTCTGGCCGACTGGGCCACCCCCTTCGGGATTGCACCTTTTGATGCGATCACGGACGAGGATTTTTCCCCGGCCCTCGAAGATGCGCTGGCGTCGCACGTTGCAGAAATCAACGCGATCGCAACAGCATCCGATGCACCCAGCTTTGCCAACACCGTCGAAGCCATGGAGGCCGCGGGCGAAGCACTGAACAAGGTGCTTTCGGTATTCTTCACGGTTTCGGGTGCCGACAGTAATCCGGCACGCGAAGCGCTGCAGCGAGAATTTTCACCAAAGCTGGCCGCGCATTTTTCCGAGATATCGTCAAACAAGGCGCTTTATGCCCGGCTGGCAGACTTGTGGGCGCGGCGCGATGATCTTGATCTTTCCGAAGAACAGCAGCGGGTCTTGATGCTGACCCACCGCGGTTTTGTGCGCTCTGGCGCGGCCCTTGAAGGGGCCGCAGATGCCCGGATGAAAGAGATCAAGGGGCGGCTCGCCGTTCTGGGTACGAGCTTTACGCAGAACTTGCTGGCCGATGAACGAACCTGGGTCATGGAACTGGCAGAAGAAGATTTGGCAGGTTTGCCTGACTTTGTTGTCGACGCCGCGCGCGCCGTGGGCGCGGAGAAGGGGCTGGGCGGGCCCGCTGTCACCACGTCGCGGTCCATCATTACACCGTTTTTGCAATTTTCAACACGGCGGGATCTTCGGGAAAAAGCGTATCAGGCCTGGGCTGCGCGCGGTGCCAATTCGGGTGATACAGATAATCGCGCGATTGCTGCCGAAATTCTGGCGCTGCGCGAAGAGCGGGCAAAGCTTTTGGGGTATGGCAGTTTTGCGGACTACAAGCTGGAAACCGAAATGGCCAAGACACCAACGGCCGTGCGGGAGCTCTTGATGTCCGTGTGGGCACCGGCCAAAGCGCAAGCAGACCGGGATGCCGCGTTACTGACCGAGATGCTGCGGGCCGACGGGATCAATGGTCCGCTGCAACCTTGGGACTGGCGCTACTATGCCGAGAAGCGCCGCAAGGCCGAGCATGACCTTGATGAAGCCGCGCTGAAGCCCTACCTGCAACTCGACCGCATGATCGATGCCGCTTTCGCCTGCGCGCAGCGGTTGTTTGGCCTTTCGTTCAAACCGCTGGAAATCCCGCTTTATCATCCCGACTGCCGGGCATGGGAAGTGACACGAGACGGCGCGCACGTGGCCGTGTTCATAGGGGACTACTTTGCTCGAGGGTCGAAAAGGTCCGGCGCATGGTGCTCCGCAATGCGCGCGCAGGCCAAGTTTCCGAACACACAAACGCCGATCGTGATCAACGTGTGCAACTTTGCCAAGTCTGACCCTGCTCTGTTATCCTATGACGACGCCCGTACGCTGTTTCACGAATTTGGGCATGCTTTGCATCAGATGCTGTCCGATGTGACATATGACAGCGTGTCTGGCACCTCGGTCGCGCGCGACTTTGTCGAATTGCCAAGCCAACTTTACGAACACTGGCTGGAGGTGCCCGAAGTACTGTCCGAGTTCGCAACCCATGCCGAAACGGCAGCACCGATGCCGCGCGAGATGTTGGACAAAGTCCTGCAAGCGGCCAATTTCGACATGGGCTTTCAAACGGTCGAGTATGTGGCCTCCGCGCTTGTGGATCTTGCCTTTCACGACGGAGGTGCTGTTGCGGATCCTATGGCCAAGCAGGCAGACGTGCTGGCGGAAATCGGTATGCCGTCGGCGATTGGTATGCGACATGCCACACCGCACTTTGCGCATGTGTTTGCGGGTGACGGGTACTCTTCCGGCTATTACAGCTACATGTGGTCCGAGGTGATGGATGCCGACGCCTTTGCCGCGTTTGAAGAGGCGGGCGATCCTTTCGATCCGGCCACAGCAGCCGCGTTGGAGACGCATATTCTGTCCAAGGG
>CAWUIW010000044.1:0-15749 GCA_963922515.1 uncultured Rhodobacterales bacterium
GTGGGCGTCGAGTGTCAATCTGAACGTGGAGTTCGAGCTGATCACCGGGAACCAACGCAGCTGAATGGAAAAGACCAAAAGAAGAAGCACGGCAGAGACAAAAGCGGGAAACGACAATCCAATGAGAGACAGCGTTCGCGCAATGTAGTCCGGGGCCTGGTTGCGACGGGTTGCGGACCAGATGCCTGTTGGAATGCCCACGACGGCTCCAAGCAGCAATGCCGCGAAGGTCAATTCCAAGGTTGCGGGCATGACGTCGAAAATGTCTTCCAGCACCGAACGATTAGACACCAGCGACGTTCCCCAATCCCCGACGAGTACGCCTTTCAAGAAGTCAAAATACTGTTGGTATAGTGGCTGGTTCAAACCCAAGCGTTCTCTTAATGCGGCAAGAGATTCCTCGTTGGCCGCGTCACCCAGAATGGCGTAAGCGGGATCGCCCGGCAGTATCCTCAGTACAAAGAATACGATCGTCATCACTGCAAACATCGTGATGACCGCAAAGCCGAGCCTTTTGATGAGAAAGGCTGTCAATTCAGGTCTCCGTTAAACACTTGACGAGCGCCAGATTGGTTGCTGGCGCCCGCCAAAATCAGTTCTGGTTCAATCAGTTCTTGAATGAGGCAAGCTCGGTCACGGGCGGGCTCAGGTTCAGCGTCCCGTTCACCGCAAGGCCAAGATCAAGGTTCTTGTTCCACACCCAAACCTGCTGCGATTGATACAACGGAACCGCACAGACATCGTCCATGATCTTTTTCTGCGCGGCGGCCCAGAGTTCGAGTTGCTTGGCCGGGTCGGTTTCGCTCTTGGCCGCGTCAATTTCCGCATCAGCGGCATCACAGTGAGAAAAATTGGTGACACCGGTTGGCGTGTTCACGATCGAATCCGAATGGAAGAACTGCGTCAGGTACACGTCTGCCACCGGGAACCGCAGGGCGCGATAATGCGTGACTTGGCTCAGGTCCTTGCGGATCTGTTCGTGAAAGGTCGAGTGCTCCACTGGTTCGATCGACAGGTTTATCCCTGCCTTGGCCAGCTGCGCTTGTGCCGCTTCGATGGTCGGCAACATGCCCGGGTTAATGGTGTGAATGGTTCCCAATTCAACACCGTCGGGATAGCCAGCTTCAGTCAAAAGCTCTTTGGCTTTTTCGACGGAATGCTCGTAGCGGGCCACCTCATTCGTGTGACCAAGGTTGCCTGCCGGTACGGGTGAATGAGACACAAAGTTCAGCCCCTCACCCCAGAACGCGACAATCTGCTCTTTGTCGATTGCGTGTGCAACTGCCTGACGCACAAGAAGATTGTCCAAGGGCGGCATGGTCTTGTTGAGACTGAGCACCGACATCTCGCCCGGAGACATGAGCGCGACATTTGCTTCGGACAACTCGTTCATCCGGGCCACCCATTTCGAGTCGCCGCGCCCAATCATCATGTCGATCTCGCCTGATTGAAACGCAAGATCGCGGGTCGCATCCGACGGGATGAAACGCAAGACGACTTCGTCGAGCTTGGGCTTGCCGCGATAATATTCGGGGTTGGCAACAAGCCGCACGTATTGCTGAGGCACATACTCTGCGAACATGAACGGTCCGGTGCCAACCGGATTCTTGACAAAATCCTCGCCAAGCTCTTCCACCGCGTCTTTGCAGACGATATTGCCGCCATGGTAGCTGATCAACAGGCCCAGAAGGCTTGGGATTTTGTAGTCTAGTTGAATTGTCACCTCGTATGCGTCGGTCGCTTCCACGCTTTTGATCGCGTCAAAGTCCTTGGCAAAGGCAGACGTGTCCGGGTTTCTGGCGCGATCCAGCGAAAACACGACGTCCTCGGCATCGATTGCCCCGTAGTCTCCATGACATTCTACATCGTCGCGCAGTGCGAATGTCCATGTCAGGCCATCCTCGGACGAGGTCCAGCTTTTTGCAATGTCTGGCTCGATGTAATCCGGGCTGCCTTCGCCTGGCTTGATGCGCACCAACCCGTTGAACATCCAGTGCAACAGGCCCTTGTCCGCGCCCGACGACGCGATGTGCGGATCAAGTTTACTGGCATCAGCAACATTTGTCGCGACATTGAGCGTCGCACCGTCCGCGAAGGCCGCGCTGGCAGCCAGCATGCCTCCGACCGTCGTACATAACAGTTTCTTCATTTTATCTCCCTGTCCTTTTTCTTGGCAGCCAGAATGATCCTGGCGGTAACTTCATTCGTCATTTCGCGAAAATTCTATCACAAACGATCACGAATGAGCGATTTCATGACCATATGCATGGATTCTAGCAGCTGTAAACTGAATTATTGCTCTTTTGTGACGTTTTTTGCACCTATCACTCATATACGCGCAATGTGGAGCGGCCTTCAGCAGCCGCACGCCCCCGCGCATCACGCACAAGGCAAGCCTTAAGAAAGAAACGGCCACGTATAACCAATGGAGCAAATCGACCGCTCTGTCAGATTCTGTTGTACCAAGTGCGGTCCACGGTTCGATCACCGGCCCCGAAGCCGAGCCGAGTCACCCAAAGCGGTCACTAGATCTCAACGCAGGTCAGATCGAGCCCCTGCGCCAGGATCTTGCCGCGCATGTCTTCCGACAGGCCTTCGTCGGTTATGATCGCGTCGATCTGATCCAGCGCCGCAATGCGGTAGAGGGCCCTTGCTTTGAACCGGCTGCTATCCGCCAAAAGCACAGTCCGCTCAGAGGACGCAAGCATTGCACGTTTGACCTCGACCAACCCCATCACGGTATCCGATGCACAGTCTTCATCGATCGCCTGAGCAGACATGAAGCATAGGTCGCAACGCACATCCCGAAGGAAGGACAGCCCCGGTTCACCCAACAAGCTGAACGCCCCAAATCGATTGGCACCACCCGGCACCACAACCGAAATCTGAGGCTTGTATGTCAATGCTTTTGCTACATAAAGATCGTTGGTGATTACGGTTAGCGGCACGTCAACCTGCGCCATCGCATCCGCAAGTTCGTGGCAGATAACGCCAGTATCGATCAGAATGCTTTGGTCTGCCTTTAGCAACTTCAGCGCGGCCGCAACAATGCCGCGCTTTTCTTCGACCGCTGTGGTGCGAGCCAATTCCGTGTTTGGTTCATAGCTGGCCTGAGGCCGCATGCGTACCGCCCCACCGTGGGTTCGGCTCAAAAAGCCTTCCTTTGCCAAGTGATCCAGATCCCGGCGGATTGTCGAAACAGAAATCCCAAATCGCTCAGCCAGATCCTGACTGGACCCCGCGAAGTGCACATCAAACCAGTCCATAAGGCGCTGCCTGCGCTCTGCCGGCAGCATTTCCTCAGAGTTCGTGTCCTTTGATGCGTTCATTCCATCCCCCAACATCAGGCACCTCTTGCAGATTGGAGCCATCGCAGCCCAAGCCACCCCTTCGAGCCCGGATGTCCCCGCCACCGCCACAGACATGCTGCAGCTCAATGAGGACGCGCCGAATAAGGGATCTTTGGCGCTTTTCCGGACCGTCTTTATGGAAGGTTACGCTCGTTTAGTCAAGAATGCGCAAAATATTGCAGAATTTGCGAAACTGCATGCATCAATAGGATCATTTGCTGGCTATACTTGCCGCTTTCTGCTTGCATATGATTTATTTCAATCACATAAGTGCAAAACCGGTCACGCACAGACGTGACTCTGCGAGGTACGCCCTTGGAGCAACAGTAGAACGGTATGGCAAAGACTCTCATTCAGGGCCGCGTCCCTTCTCTCAAAACCGTCGAAAGCGAGGAAACCTTGCCAAAAGACGTCGACGTCGTGGTCGTCGGTGGCGGGACTGCCGGTGTTTCAACGGCGCTGTTCCTTGCAGAAATGGGGGTCAGCGTCTGCCTTTGTGAAAAAGGTGAAATCGCCGCCGAACAATCATCTCGCAACTGGGGGTGGACCCGTCAGATGGGCCGGGATCCATTGGAGATGCCGCTTTCCATCCAAAGCTTGAACCTCTGGCGGGGCTTGAAAGCCCGGTTCGGGATCGAAACCGGGTATCAAGAAACGGGCATCACTTATGTTTGCAAGGCAAAGTGGGAGATTGAACAGGCCCAGGGCTGGGCACAGACCGGTCTGGAGCACGGCTTGCCGCTGAGAGAACTGACGGCCAGCGAGATTGCGCATTTGGTGCCCGGCATCGCTTCTGGCCAAACCTATGGGCTGCACACAAAAACAGATGGGCGCGCCGAGCCTGGCGTGGCGGTCCCGGCATTTGCCGAAGCGGCCAGCAGCCTCGGTGCAAAGATTGTCACCCAATGTGCAGTGCGCGGATTGGAAAAAACGGGTGGCGCTGTGTCGGGCGTCGTTACGGAAAAGGGCACAATCAAGTGTTCATCTGTTGTTGTCGCCGGGGGCGTTTGGTCCCGTATGTTTCTGGCCAACAATAACGTTTCGCTGCCACAGCTGAACATTATTGCGGCCGCCGCGCGCATCGAAAACCCTGGGACCGGCGACAATTTTGGCCCCCAGTTTCCGCTGGGCGCTGCCAGCTTTGGCCTGCGCAAACGCGATGATGGGGGCTACACGGTGGGCCCACGCAACATCAATATTGCCCCGATCACGCCAGATAGCTTTCGGTTCCTAGGAGATTTCTTTCCCGTTTTCCTCAAAAGCTGGCGCGAACTCAGCCTGCGCTTTGGCAAAGAATTCTTTGAGGAGTTGATGATGAAACGGCGATGGGCTCTGGACGAAGCCACGCCATTCGAGGGCGTGAGGGTTCTTAATCCGCCCCCATCCGACTGGATGCTCAACACATCCATCAAGGGATTGAAGGAGACACTTCCTGCGTTCCGCAATGCACGGGTCACCCATGCATGGGGCGGTGCCATCGATGCCACTGCGGATGGTGTTCCAGTGGTTGATGGCGTGGAAAAAGTGCCGGGCCTTTACATTGCATCCGGCCTTTCCGGACATGGTTTTGGTGCGGGTCCTGCAGTTGGGCAGATGATGGCCGAGATCGTCACAGGTCGCGAGACGACAGTCGATCGCACACCGTTCAGGTACAACAGGTTCCGGTCGACCAAGCACCTCCACTCTTTTAACAGCAACCCAGTCCGCAACGTCGATAAGACGGCGATTTGAAGTTCTGACACACGCCAAGACGATGGAAGAAAGCCGACATGCCCTACATTCCCAGCCCCGACCGTTACGCAAAGATGCAATACAACACTTGCGGCAAAAGCGGCCTTAAATTGCCTGCCATATCTCTTGGGCTATGGCAGAACTTTGGGCACGACACTCCGCACGACACCAAGCGCGCCATTTGCCGAACCGCGTTCGACGTTGGGATCACGCATTTCGATTTAGCCAACAACTACGGTCCTCCCGCGGGATCGGCGGAGGAGGCGTTTGGAGAGATCCTGCGCGCCGACTTCGCCGGCTTCCGGGACGAGTTGATCATATCCAGCAAGGCAGGCTGGGAAATGTGGGATGGCCCCTATGGTGATGGTGGCAGCCGAAAATACCTGATGGCGTCCTGTGACCAAAGCCTGAAGCGGATGGGTTTGGATTACGTTGACATTTTCTACATCCACCGATTTGACCCGGACACGCCACTTGAAGAAACCATGGGCGCTTTGGATCAGATCGTTCGGTCAGGCAAAGCCCTGTACGTTGGTGTGTCGTCCTACAATTCAAAGACGACGCGAAAGGCTGCGGCCATATTGGATGACTTGGGCACGCCATGCTTGATCCATCAACCAAGCTACAACATGCTCAACCGGTGGATCGAACGCGATGGCCTCAAAGACACGTTGACTGAGCTTGGGATCGGTTCGATTGTCTTTACGCCATTGGCTCAGGGGATGTTGACTAATAAGTATCTCAACGGCGTTCCTGCGGGCAGTCGCGCAGAGCAAGACGGCAGCCTTAGCCAAGGGTTTTTGTCGAACGAGAACATTGAAAACATCCGCCAACTCAACAAAATCGCCGAGGGCCGTGGTCAGACACTGGCCCAAATGGCGATTGCCTGGTGTTTGCGCGACGGTCGGATCACATCGGCCCTGATCGGCGCGTCAAAGCCGCAGCAAGTGATCGATTGCGTCGGATCTCTTGAAAACCTCTCCTTCAGCGCGGCGGAGCTGGCCGAAATCGATCAATATGCCGTCGAAGGAGACATCAATCTCTGGGCCGGCTCCTCCGGCACTTAACCCGAAAGACACGCCAAGTGGGCCACACAGAACTCAAGCGTGACGAGGCAATTGTTCCGATACTGTCGCTGAATGACGTGAGCGCGGGCATTTCGCTGCTAATGCGCGTTTTTGGTTTTGACCGCTTCAGGCCATCTGGCGCATGGGGAACCTTCATGTCGCTTGGTGATCAGAAAATTCTGATCCTGCCAAGGATGGGCGTGATCAACGCCATGAGACCGCATCATCTTGCGCTTCGGGTGCCCGACGTCGATGCGGCGATGAAAACTTGCTTGATGCGAGGTGGTATCCTTGCACGGTCGATGACTCCCAATGGTCCGCTGGAGATTCCAGAGTTCTGGGGGTCCGGCGTACGGTACGTGTTCTTCGAAGGGCCGGAAGGCGCCTTGATCGAACTGTGTATGAAAAAGGGTCAAGCGGCGTCAGACGTTTGGGGGCATGATCATATCGGCATCCAGTGCGACGATGTGAGTCTGGCTCAGGTCCAACTGGAAAATGCCGGTTGCCAGACCGTCGCCAACCATGTGCTACGCCGGGATGACGGCGAAACCGAGGTGGTTTTCATGGCCCGCGGATCATCTGTTGCCGAGGCGTTTGGTCCAGCAACCGTAAAAAGCGCTCTGGATACCCCTTATCAAACTGGATGGGTCGGCTGTCTGTACACATAGCCGTGCAGCGTTCCCCGGCTTGCCTGAACACTATGATGCCGCGATTTCCTGCTGAACGTGGTTGCTGGGTCGCGCCTTGGGCCGTTTGCCCGATCAAAAACACCGCCGGCGGGCGGTTTGAACACTCAAGAAAGAGCCGCCTGCCCGGTGTGGGACAGGCGGCTACGGAATTGTGCCCAGTGTTCAGTGGACGACTGCATCCTCCGGCGGGGTCTGGTTGGAACTGGCCAACCGGTCGCCGATGATCAAGCCTTCTGCCCCGGCTCGCACCGGAAGAGTTTCGCCATCCTTGACGTCGCCCGCCAGCAAGAGTTCGGCCAGCGGATCCTGCAACGCGCGCTGGATCACCCGCTTCAATGGTCTCGCGCCGAAGACGGGGTCATAGCCCTCATCCGCAAGCCAGGTGCGCGCGGTTTCATCTAACGCAAGCTCGATCTTGCGACTTGCCAGACGCTTGCGCAGCCGCGCCAACTGGATATCCACGATCCCGTCCATGTCAGCCCGTTTGAGCCGATCAAAAATGATCGTTTCATCCAACCGGTTCAGGAATTCCGGCCGGAAATGCGCCCGAACCGCATCCATCACGTCGCGCCGCGCATCGCTGGCGTCCGCGCCCTCGGGCAACTGGCTAAGCGCCTGCGCACCAAGGTTTGACGTAAGCACGATCAGCGTTTGCTTGAAATCGACCGTGCGACCCTGACCATCGGTCAGCATCCCATCATCGAGCACTTGAAGCAGCACGTTGAACACATCTGGGTGGGCCTTTTCCACCTCGTCGAACAGCACAACCTGATAGGGGCGCCGCCGCACCGCCTCGGTCAAAACTCCGCCTTCGTCATAGCCGACATACCCCGGAGGCGCACCGATGAGCCGGGCCACAGCATGCTTTTCCATGAATTCGGACATGTCGATGCGCACCATCGCGCTGTCATCGTCGAACAGAAAGTCTGCGACCGCTTTGGTGAGTTCGGTCTTACCGACACCGGTGGGGCCTAGGAACAGGAACGAACCCAGCGGTCGGTTTTCGTCGTTAAGCCCAGCCCGCGCCCGGCGCACCGCATTCGACACCGCCCGAACAGCCGCATCCTGCCCGATAACCCGTCGGTGCAGATCGTCTTCCATGCGCAACAGCTTCTCGCGCTCGCCTTCCAGCATTTTAGAGGTTGGAATACCCGTCCAACGTTCGACCACCTCGGCAATCTGCTCAGGTCGGACCTTTTCTTCGACCATCAGGCCGTTGGCCTCGCTTTCCTCGGCTTCGGCAAGCTTCTTTTCGAGGTCCGGGATGATCCCGTATGACAGCTCACCAGCACGGGCCAGGTTTCCCTCGCGCTTGGCGATGTCAAGATCGGCGCGTGCCTTGTCCAGTTGCTCTTTGACCTCACGGCCACCTTCCAGCTTGTCTCGCTCGGCTTGCCATTGTGCGGTCATCTCGGCAGAGCGTTCCTGCAGATCGGACAAGTCTTTTTGCAAGGTGTCCAGCCGGTCCTTGGACGCGGCATCATCCTCGCGCTTCAACGCTTCTTCCTCGATCTGCATTTGTAAGATTTGACGGTCAAGCGCATCAAGCTCTTCGGGCTTGGAATCCACTTCCATCCTCAGGCGACTGGCCGCCTCATCGACAAGGTCGATCGCCTTGTCTGGAAGAAACCGGTCGGTGATGTAGCGATGTGAAAGTGTTGCGGCGGAAACAAGCGCGGCATCCGAGATATCGACGCCGTGGTGCACTTCGTATTTTTCCTTGATGCCACGCAGGATCGAAATGGTGTCTTCGACGGTTGGCTCTTGCACCATCACCGGTTGGAAGCGTCTGGCCAGAGCTGCGTCTTTTTCCACGTATTTGCGGTACTCATCGAGCGTCGTGGCCCCCACACAGTGTAGCTCTCCGCGCGCCAGCGCCGGTTTGATCAGGTTGGCCGCATCCATGGCCCCATCTGATTTACCTGCCCCAACCAGCGTATGCATTTCGTCAATGAACAAGATGATTTCGCCCGCGGCTTCGGTCACTTCCGTCAGCACCGCCTTCAGCCGTTCTTCGAATTCCCCGCGATACTTGGCCCCGGCGATCAAAGCGCCCATGTCCAAGGCGAGCAGCTTCTTGTCTCGCAAGCTTTCCGGCACATCACCATTGATGATCCGCAGCGCCATGCCTTCGGCAATGGCTGTCTTCCCGACGCCCGGTTCGCCGATGAGCACAGGGTTGTTCTTGGTCCGTCGGCTCAGAACCTGCATGGAGCGCCGAATTTCTTCGTCACGGCCTATGATCGGGTCGATCTTGCCTTCACGTGCCGCTTCAGTGAGGTCGCGCGCGTACTTTTTCAGCGCATCATAGCCTTCTTCGGCCGACGCTGTGTCAGCGGTGCGCCCCTTGCGAATGTCATTGATGGCCTCGTTGAGCTTTTGCGCGGTTATCCCGCCCGCATCCAAAGCGTCTTTGGCAGAGGACTTGACGATCGCAAGCGCCGTCAAAATGCGTTCGACCGGCACAAAACTGTCGCCCGCCTTGGTCGCCAGTTTTTCAGCCTCTGTCAGCACTTTGGCTGTCGCCTGATCCAAGTAGGTTTGCCCAGAATCGCCGCTGACCTGAGCGATTTTGCCCAAAGCTGTTTCGACCGCTTCGCGCGCCCGCGACGGGTTTCCGCCGGCGCGAGCAATCAGGTTGCCGGCCAACCCCTGATCATCATCCAAAAGTGCTTTCAGGATATGGTCGGGTGCCAAACGCTGATGTCCCTCGCGTATGGCAATCGTCTGGGCCGCTTGCACAAAGCCGCGTGCCCGCTCAGTGAACTTATTCAAGTCCATCTTCTGTCTCCTTTTCCAAGCGCCCATTTTGGTTTGGCGCCCGACTATGCGGCACGCCCCGGTTTGGGCCTCAGCAATGATGTGGGTTTTGTGACTTTCCCATTCAAGGCGGACGCGAAATTGAATAGCTGGCCCCACATCTTTTTGCGCGATACGTGCCGGTCAGGAGCCATGCAAATCGTAAGGATTGATGTGTCCTATCAATCGTCAAATGCGCGTTCGGGCAGGTTTACCGGGCACGTCCCTGTGCGCGGGGTGGGTCGAACCATTGGCTTTTTCTGTAACCTTCCTTTTCCGGACACCCTTGATAATCCTGACGCGCAAGAGACAGCTTTGGTGGCCAACGCACTACGAAAACTCAAACGATTGCCCGCCTACCGCTTGGGTCGAACGGAAATCACGGCCGATGAAGGCGTTTTGTCAAAAGGCCTGCTGCGCATCTTGGAATAGACAGGTCAGCCGGGATTGGGTACGGCACTGTGAAAACAACGCGGGGCATAAGACATGGCAGATGACAGACTAATCGTGGCACTTGATGTTCCCAACGCCTTGGCTGGCCTGGACTTGGCCGCCAAGCTGGGCGACTCCGTGTCATTTTACAAGATTGGACTGGGCATGCTGACGGGGGGTGGTTTGGCCTTGGCTAACGAGTTGAAGCAAGATCACGGCAAGCAGATATTCCTCGACATGAAGCTGTTCGATATCGGCGCCACAGTCGAAGCAGCGGTGCGCGGGTTGGCGCAATTCGACTTAGACTTCCTGACCGTTCATGGCGATCCCAGCGTGGTGAGAGCCGCCAAAGAAGGCGCCGCCAAATCCGATATGAAAATTCTAGCGGTCACGGTTTTAACATCTTCGGACCGGGACGATCTGGACGCAGCCTTGATCCGAGATGGAGACGTCGCGGACATCGTCGTGGAACGCGCAGACCGAGCTTTTGATGCCGGTGCGGACGGCGTGATTGCATCACCGAACGAGGTCGACCGCATTCGTGCTCTGGCCTCTGCAAAGGGCAAGCGCCTTGTAACGCCGGGCATCAGGCCAGCAGGCGCGGATGCGGGCGATCAAAAGCGGATCGCGACGCCAGAGGCTGCAATTTTAGCGGGAGCAGACCATATCGTGGTGGGTCGCCCCATTTGGACGGCCGATGATCCCAAAGCAGCCGCACATGCGATTCTGGCGGAACTGCCTGCATAAGCGGCACACATTGATGCAAAACCGCAACATATGAAGAACCGCATGCGTCTATTTCCGCGCGTATAGATCAAGTCAGAGATTCCAGACTACCAAAACACCGGCTTCTCGGTGATCCTATGGAAGAGACACTCCCCAACGGACCTTCTCTTCCTGTGGTTCGTTACCTCCCCCCGCGCATATCATGCGGGGGGTCTTTCTGTGGAAAGCTCCGAATCGTCACGCCGCTTTATGTCGCTTGTAAGCGTTGGACCGCATGTAGTCGGCCAGATTGGTCGCAAAATGTGGTACTGCGAGGCGGTGATCACAATAAATCTGGGGATCCATCAGTTGCCATTCTTGGCCCTCGTCCCCAAACACCACCTTCTGGACAAGATGCGCCGGTTGATGCGTGGCGAACAGCCAGACGCGTCCGCGCGGACGCATATAGGTCCGGGACCAGCTGACATCTTGCGCGGCTATGTCCAATCCAACCTCTTCCTTGGTCTCGCGCAACGCACAGTCGATCGGCGCCTCGTCACCTTCGCGCCCCCCGCCCATTAAATCCCAATGTCCGGGATACGGGATATCCGGTTTGTCATCCCGCCGGATCACCAAAAGGTTGGAGCCAAGAAAGATCGCGATCTTGGCGCCGGAAAAGTCGGTTGATTGTGTCACTGTCTGGCTAAGTGTTTTCTGCGTACAACTCATGAGATAGTGTAACAGATACGTATCTGGAACCTAACTGCGGCAAGAAACCCAAATGTCCGTGCTGTGTCGCGACTGTTTCTCGGAAAACGTCGAGCTTGGCCGCTGCCGTGATTGTGGCAGCCGCCGGGTTTTGAGCCATGACGAGCTTGGCGAGCTGTCAATCGCCCATATGGATTGCGATGCGTTTTACGCCTCCGTGGAAAAGCGGGACAATCCCGAGCTGGCCAGCAAACCGGTGATAATCGGTGGTGGTCGGCGCGGCGTTGTTTCAACCGCATGCTATGTGGCCCGCATCAGGGGCGTGCGATCCGCGATGCCAATGTTCAAAGCGCTTGAGCTGTGTCCGGACGCCGTGATCATCCGACCAAGAATGGATGTTTACGTGGCTGTTTCGCGTCAGATTCGGGCCATGATGGAAGAACTGACGCCGGTGATCGAACCCTTGTCTTTGGACGAAGCGTTTTTGGACCTGTCCGGTACCGCCCGCCTGCATGGCGCCGTGCCGGCGGTGATGCTCGCCAAGCTCATCCGGCGCATGAAAGATGAATTGGGCATCACCGGCAGCATTGGCCTTAGCCACAATAAATTTCTGGCCAAGGTGGCTTCGGATCTCGACAAACCAAACGGGTTTTCCGTGATCGGCCGCGCGGAAACCCCCTCTTTCTTGGACGGACAGCCGGTGCGATTGATCTGGGGGGTTGGCCAGGCCACCCAAGACTCGCTGGAGCGGGCGGGCATTCGCACCTTCAACGACCTTTTGCGGTGGGAGAAATCGGAACTTGTGGCGCGCTTTGGCACCATGGGGGATCGTTTGTGGCACTTGGCGCGCGGTCAGGATTACCGCCGCGTTTCGGCCAGCGAACCAATCAAGTCGATCTCTCACGAAACCACGTTTTTCGAAGATACGGCAAACCTTGAAGTCCTCGACGGACATCTTTGGCGCCTTGCGGAAAAAGTATCAGATCGCGCCAAGGCGAGGAACTTGGCCGGTCGCGTGGTGACCATGAAAGCCAAACAGAGCGACCACAAAACGCTGACCCGAAGGTTGGCTTTGCGCGACCCGACACAAATGGCCGATACGGTGTATCGGGTTGCACGAAGCCTTTATGATCAAATAGCCGACAAGGGCCCGTTTCGATTGATCGGTTGCGGTTTGTCGGATCTTGTTCCGGACCATGATGCCGATCGATCTGGTGATTTGCTGGATCCGAGCGCGGCGCGCCGCAAAGGGGCGGAACGGGCAACCGACGCGATCCGCGAAAGATTTGGCCAGGATGCGATTGTCAAAGGGCGGGCGTTGAGATGACCGGCAAACATATTGAAGCCAACAAAGACTATTGGAACGCACAAGCGCCCGGCTGGGTCGCGGCAGGGGAACGGTTGTGGGCAGCCAAAACCCCCGAATGGGGCAACTGGGGCATTCCGGACGGTCAGGCAGAAATGCTGCCGACGGACATGACGGGGATGACGGCAATCGAGCTGGGGTGTGGCACGGGCTATGTTTCGGGCTGGATGGTGCGACGCGGCGCCGAAGTCACCGCCGTTGACCAATCAAAGGAACAGCTGGCCACCGCCAAGCGCCTCGCCGTGGAACACGAGACTTGTGTTGCCTTCATCGAAGCCAACGCCGAGGCAGTGCCCCTGTCTGACAGCTCGTTTGACTTTGCGGTTTCAGAATACGGCGCCGCCATCTGGTGCGATCCTGACATCTGGGTGCCCGAAGCACACCGTTTGTTGCGCCGGGGCGGCACGCTTGCGTTCTTGGGCAATCACCCGCTGACGATTGTGTGCAGCCCGCTGTCCGGCGATGCAATCGATCGGACATTGCACCGACCGTATCGGAAGATGCACATGGCGGATTGGACCGAAGTTGAGATTGATCCGGGCGGTATCGAGTTTAATCGCACGTTTGCGGATTGGATGGACTTGTTCCAGCGGGTCGGATTCGAAGTGCTTCGCTATCAAGAGCTCTTCGCCCCACCTGAAGCCCGCGGCATGCGCTTTCCGACGCCGGCGGACTGGGCGCATGAATTCCCCGTCGAGCAAATCTGGATTTTGCGAAAAAGATGATCGCTATTCCGCGGCGACAGGCATCCTGTCGCGGCCCAGCGTCGACAGATCGCGAACGACCTGCCGCAATGCTTCCTTTACCGCTTCAAAATTGGCATTCGGCTCTATTTTGCGCTCGTCCATGTACAATGAGCGGTCGATTTCCACCTGAATGGCATGTTGCTGGCGTGAGGGCCGCCCATAAGCTTGGGCGACGTAGGCGCCTGCGAATGGCGCATTGCGCGCCACTCGAAACCCGGCCGACGCAAAAGCAGATTCAACAAGGTCGACAACGTCAGCCGAGGCGGCCGCCCCGAAACGATCGCCCAGAACGATTTCTGGCTGCGGCCGTTTCGAAGAACTGCCCGCATCGACCGCTTCGTGCGGCATCGAGTGGCAATCAATCAGTATGGCTTCGCCGAACCGATCATATGCCGACGTCAAAAGCGTCTTCAGTTGATCATGGTACGGTGTCCAATAGTGGTCGATCCTGCGGCGCGCTTCGGCCAATGGTATCTTGCCACTGTAAATCGCTCGTCCGTTAGATACGACGCGTGGAATAACACCCAGTCCGGATGCCACCCGCGGATTATGCCCTTGGCGCCGTGCTCCCTCGATCAATGCCGGGTCCAGTTCATCGGGACTGCGGTTCATATCGACAAAGGCCCGTGGTGCACGTGCCGCGATCAGCGGCGCACCGAATTCCGGGGCACATTCAAACAACTGGTCAACAAAGGCATCCTCGGAAGAACGGATGGCTCGTGCATCCAGAACGCTACGCTTCATAAAACTGCGCGGGTAGCGATTGCCACTATGGGGTGAAGCGTACACCACTGGCGACAAAAGCTGTTCGGGCAAGTTAAGTTCATACGCGGGACTGTGCATTGCGACTCCTTCTGAAGGGGAACATAGCCCGGAACATCGGCGGACCAAAAGCTCTTGAACACCACTGCGACTCCTTTTATACGCCCCGCTTACCGGCGCGGTTTTCCGCGCCCCATTTTATTGGGGTGCTTTGAATGTGACGGTATTCATGGGCGGTTAGCTCAGCGGTAGAGCACTACGTTGACATCGTAGGGGTCACTGGTTCGATCCCAGTACCGCCCACCATGAATTCATTGCTTTCGATCGGTATGTTCGAAGGCACCCGACAAACCCTGGCGCTGGCCCGCGCCGCAACGAACAGGAGACTGGCGATGAAGGTCAAGAACTCGCTCCGCTCGCTCAAGAACCGGCATCGTGATTGCCGGGTCGTGCGTCGCAAAGGCCGCGTTTACGTGATCAACAAGACACAGCGCAAGTTCAAAGCCCGCCAAGGGTGAGCATTGCAAGAAAACGAACAAGGGCCACACCGAAAGGTGTGGCCTTTTTTGTTTCTGCTTATTGGGTTTGGCGCAAACGTCATTACTTACTAAAATAGTCAAGTTACTGCTTGCACATTCCCTTGAATCGTATAGTTGATTGTTTCAGTCAGATTACTGGCATTGATAATTTTCAGTGAGGGGATGTAGCGATGAAACCGCTTACGCTTTCCGTTTCCACCGCCTTGGTCACTTGCCTGGCCGTGTCCGCCGCCGCAGAGGGAGAGGTCAACATCTACTCTTCCCGCCACTACGACACGGACGAGCGGCTGTACACGGATTTCGAGGAGGCAACCGGCATCAAGGTCAATCGTCTGGAAGGTAAAGCAGATGAATTGATCGCGCGCATGGAAGCCGAAGGCGCAAACAGTCCGGCGGATATTCTGTTGACCGTCGACACGTCGCGGCTTGAGCGCGCAAAAGACGCGGGCGTTCTTCAATCCATCGACAGCACCGTTCTGGAAGCGCGCGTGCCAAGTTATTTGCAGGATGCAGACAACGAATGGTTCGGGTTTTCGCAACGCGCGCGCATCCTGTTCTACGACAAGAACGATGTGACCGATCCACCGATGACCTATGCTGAACTGGCCGACCCAAAGTACCGAGGCATGGTTTGTATCCGGTCTTCGTCGAATGTTTATTCACAAACCATTCTTTCCGCGATCATCGAGCATGCCGGAGAAGACGCAGCCAAGGCTTGGGCCGAAGGTGTTGTGGCGAATTTTGCGCGTGCACCGCAAGGCGGAGACACTGACCAGCTGCGCGGCATAGTTTCGGGAGAGTGCGAAATTTCGATGTCCAACACCTACTACTTTGCCCGCGCGATCCGCAAAGACG
>CAWUIW010000045.1:0-15362 GCA_963922515.1 uncultured Rhodobacterales bacterium
AGTTGCAAGAGTTACGGCCCCATGAGTGAAGCGCCCCGCGTGCTGCGCCCGGTCATCTTGGTTCTGCTGTGCACCGTTCTAGCGGCTTGCGCGGCACCCAACCCGAATGAAGTGTCAAGCGAAGGCATCTATGATCCGTTCGAAGATACGAACCGGGATGTGCACGAGTTTAACAAGACCATGGACCGGCTCCTGTTTCGGCCAGCCGCCCGCAGCTTTACAAAAGTCGTTCCAGACGTGGTCGAAGACAGCTTTCTGAACTTTTCCGATAACTTGTCGGAACCGGGCGATACCGTGAATTTCCTGGTTCAAGGCAAAGTTGGTGACGCGGCCATTTCGGCAGGCCGGTTCGCTTTCAACACTGTTTTCGGCTTCCTTGGGTTGTTTGATCCGGCGTCGGAATTTGGCATTCCCCGTACGGACACCGATTTTGGGGAAACGCTGAGCGTTTGGGGTGTCGGTGAAGGCGCCTATGTCGAGTTGCCGATTTTCGGGCCTTCGACCGAGCGGGATGCCATAGGTGTGTTTATTGATTTCTTCACGAACCCATTGACACTTGTGCCGCAGAACCCGGTCGACAACATCGGCATCTATGCGGACACGCTAGAGGCGCTGACCGAACGTGGGCGGTTTTCGGACACGATCGATTCTATTCTGTACGAAAGCGCCGATAGCTACGCGCAATCCCGCCTAATCTATCTGCAAGCGCGGAGATTTGAATTGGGCGGCGCCGGCGCATCAGGATACATTGATCCCTATCTGGATCCATATGATGACCCGTTTGCAACGACGGATTCGGCGACGGGCAGCGTGGATACTTCGCTAGACCCGTACGAGGACCCAAATGTTAACTAAACTACTCAGCCGGCGGACTGTCATTGGTTTTGCCGCGGGCGCGGTTGCAACGCCGTTCCTTTCTGGTCCGCTGCACGCACTGACCGAAGATGGCGCCAAACAGCTTGTTAACGAGCTGGTCGGCGAGATCAACGCGGTTATTGCATCGGGAAAATCCGAAAGCGCGATGATCCGCGATTTCGAGCGGATCTTTCAGCGCTACGCCGATGTGCCGATCATGGCCCGCTATGCACTTGGGGCCGACGCACGCACTGCCAGCAGTTCGCAGATCCGTGGCTTCACGCGGGCTTTCCAGGGATACATTGCTCGAAAGTACGGCCGGCGGTTTCGCGAATTCATCGGCGGCCGGATCGAGGTGAAATCAGCGCGCGAAATTCGGTCGGGTTTCGAAATCAGAAGCACGGCCTTTCTGCGTGGCCAATCCCCGTTCGAGGTGACGTTCCTTGTGTCCGATCGGTCCGGCAAGGACCTGTTCTTCAACATGTTCATTGAAGGGGTCAACCTTCTGCTGACGGAGCGCACCGAAATAGGTGCGCTACTGGACCAACGCGGCGGTAACCTCGATCAATTGATCCGGGATCTGCCAAACTTGGGTTGATCCCGGCGGGCTTTACCGCGAACCGCCCAGAATATCTCGCAGGACACCCTCCAGAACCTCTCCGAGGTTCTGTTGTCGCTGCTGTTTGGGGCGGCGTTGTGCGACATTGCGTGGCGGCTCCGGTTCGAGCAACGGCAATGGGCGCGCCGGCAGGCCCTCGTGTACGCGCACCATTGTCTCGCGCCAGATTTCCGCTGGCAGGCCACTGCCAGTCACACCTGTAAGCGGCGTGTTGTCGTCATAGCCCATCCACACGCCTGCAACGTAATCTGCCGTAAACCCCACAAACCAGGCATCACGCGCCGCTTGAGTGGTTCCTGTTTTGCCTGCGGCCTGCCGATCCGGCAACGCGGCCCGGCGGCCCGTGCCCTCGGACACCACCTTTTCCATCATCCAGATCAGCTGTTGTGCTGCTTCGGGGCCCACGACACGTTCGCCAATGCCGCCTTCTGCTCCGATCAACGGAACGTCGTCCCCCAAGAGCCGCAACTCGACCAGCCCATAAGGTGTCACTGAAGAGCCACCGTTCAAAATGCCGGCATAGGCCCCGGTCATTTCGATCAGCGTGCTTTCCGACGCACCAAGCGCCAAGGCTGGGCCCAATGCAAGATCGCTTTCGATCCCGAAATCAGACGCAACTTGCCGCACCAGTTCACGACCCACGATTTCAGAAACCTTGACCGCAGGGATGTTCAAAGAATCCCTGAGTGCCCGGGTCAGCGTGACTTCGCCATAAAACTCGTTGGAATAATTTGATGGGCACCACTGCCCGGAACCGGGAATGTCCAAGCAATATTGAGCATCCGTCACCGTGTCATATGGCGAATACCCGAGCTCTAGCGCTGCCGCGTAGACAAAGGGTTTGAAGGCTGATCCAGTTTGCCGCAGCGCCTGTGTCGCCCGATTGAACGCTCCGGTCACCTTGGTTTTGCGACCACCCACCATGGCGCGCACGGCGCCATCCGCGGACATGACGACAATGGCCGCCTGCGCCTTTGAACCTGGACGGACCTTGGTATCGAACACGTAAAACAGAGCGTCTTCCGCAGCTTTTTGCAGGCGTTGGTCCATCGTTGTGCGCAGGATCACATCTTCGGTCGTGTTGCGGGTAAAATACTCGGGTCCGCTCGACATCACCCAATCGGCAAAGTAACCGCCCGCCCGGGCAGCTGCAGCCTCGGACAGAACGGCCGGATTAGACCGGGCAAAGTCCGCGTCGGCCGAAGAAAGATACTTTTGGTTTTCCATAAGGCCAACGATGACGGCCGCGCGATCTTGGGCCCGCGTCAAACTGTTTGTAGGAGCATAGCGCGTTGGCGCCACCAAAAGCCCTGCCAGCATCGCCGCTTCGGCAGCCGACACGTCGGAAGCCGATTTACCAAAGTAGCGCTGGCTTGCCGCTTCGAAGCCCCGCGCGCCAGCCCCTAGAAAGGCACGGTTCATATAGATCGTGAGGATTTCGTCCTTGGAGTACTTTGTCTCCATCGCCAGGGCATAAATCGCTTCATTGGCTTTTCGCCATAACGTACCGGCGCGGCACTGCGCTTCGTACTCTGCCTCACTCAGACCGCCATCGGGATCATAGGGTTCACCCAGACACAAAAGCTTTGCGGTTTGCTGGGTGATTGTGGATCCGCCATGGCCCGACAAAGGCCCGCGTCCTTCGCGCAGGTTGATCCGCACGGCGCTGGCTATGCCGCGTGGGCTGATCCCGATGTGCCGGTAGAACCGTTTGTCCTCGGTGGCGACGATGGCGTTCTTGAGATGTGGGGAAACACTGTCGGTTGTGACCACGCCACCAAACTGATCGCCGCGCCATGCAAAAACTTGACCGTCCCGATCCAGCATTGTGACCGAACCTCGGGCGCGACCATCCAGAACAGCTGTGGCCTCAGGAAGGGACGTGCGCGTGTAGAACACAGCGACGCTGACCAAAACCAGCACTACCATCCCCATGCGCCATGTGACCGCCCAAAACAGTCTCAGCAACCAACCGATGACTCCCAAGAAGAAAGCGCTCACTCGCGCGAACATGCCTTGCGGCTTAGACGCCTTGCGTGGCGATGCGCGACGTCTCGGCTTTTTTGACGCCTTGCCGGAACCTGTCGGCTTCGCGCGTTTCTTTGATGGCGAACCCGCGCTTTTACTGTATCGTTTTTCGGCGACCAACGGTGGTCGCCGCCGCGATGAATCACTCATGCCCTTACCTGCCCGGCATTAGTTTTTTACCAACTTAGCAATCCGGACGCCCGTTGTTGAGAGGCCTTTCGGTCGCTAAACCGTGTTTTCATTTAGCATACTTTTTGTGCGTTTAAGATTTTTTGACTAATTTTTAGCCTCACCCTGCAGGTCATGCCGCTGTTACAGGCGGTCTCTCGTTCCATTCTTACGACGTTCCTGCCCTTTGTGCGGGGGTCAAATGCAGGGCGACCTGCCAATGTAAGGGGATGAAGGTGAAACTCATCATTGCAACAATCAAGCCGTTCAAGCTGGAGGAGGTCCGCGAGGCTCTGACCGAAGCCGGCGTGCGCGGCATGATGGTGACGGAAATAAAGGGATTTGGTTCTCAGTCGGGCCACACGGAAATCTACCGCGGCGCAGAGTACGCTGTGAATTTCGTACCCAAGATCAAACTGGAAATCGTCGTTTCAGCGAGCGTGGCCGATCATGTGGTCGAAACCATCGCTAAGACGGCCCAAACCGGCAAAATCGGCGACGGCAAGATTTTCGTTCTCGATGTGCAGCAGGCCATTCGCGTGCGCACCGGCGAAACCAACGAAGACGCGCTGTAAAAGCCGCGTGAGACAAGGGATTTAATCTAACATGAAAGTGCTCAAAACACTCTCCACTGCGGCTGCTTTGACAGTGCTGCCAATGGCAGCATTCGCTCAAGACGCAGCGCCGGGCTTCGACGAGATCGGCCCATACATCATGACCACCCTGCTGTTCCTGGTCGGTGGCTTCCTCGTATTCTGGATGGCCGCAGGCTTTGCAATGCTGGAAGCCGGCCTGGTGCGGTCCAAAAACGTGGCCATGCAGCTGACCAAGAACGTGGCGCTCTTTTCCATCGCGGCCATCATGTATTGGCTCGTAGGCTTCAACCTGATGTATCCGGGCGACTTCAACGGATACTTCGCGTTCAACTTTGTCCCGACATCGCTGGAACCCGTTGGTTTGTCCGCTGCTGATGCCGCACTTGACTACGCGTCTGTTGGTTCGGACTTCTTCTTTCAGCTGATGTTTGTGGCGGCGACCGCGTCGATCGTTTCCGGCGCTCTGGCGGAGCGCATCAAACTGTGGCCGTTCCTGATCTTTGTCGTTGTTCTGACCGGCATCATGTACCCGATTTCTGGCTCCTGGCAGTGGGGCGGCGGCTGGCTGAGCGAGCTGGGCTTCTCTGACTTCGCCGGTTCTACCATCGTGCACTCCGTGGGTGGCTGGGCCGCTCTGGCCGGTGCGATCGTACTGGGTCCACGTATCGGCAAGTACAAAGATGGCAAAACCGTTCCTATCCCCGGCTCGAACCTTGCACTTGCCACACTGGGTACGTTCATCCTGTGGCTGGGCTGGTTTGGTTTCAACGGCGGGTCGCAGCTGGCTGCCGGTACCGTGGGTGATATCACTGACGTATCGCGCATCTTTGCCAACACCAACATGGCGGCAGCATCGGGTGCAGTGGCCGCGCTGATCCTAACGCAAATCCTGTACGGCAAGCCGGACCTGACCATGGTACTGAACGGTGCACTGGCCGGTCTCGTGTCGATCACAGCTGAACCTCTGGCCCCATCGCTCTTCAGTTCGCTGCTCATTGGCGCAGTTGGTGGTGTGATTGTCGTCCTGACCGTTCCGCTGCTGGACAAGCTGAAAATCGACGACGTCGTGGGTGCGATCCCGGTTCACCTGTTCGCAGGTATCTGGGGCACGATCGCTGTCGCCTTCTCGGGGTCAGCAACGATCGGTGCACAGATCACCGGTATCATCGCATACGGCGTATTCACATTCGTCGGCGCACTGATCCTGTGGTTCATCCTGAAAGCCGTCATGGGCATCCGTGTCAGCGAAGAGGACGAGATCAACGGCCTCGACATGTCCGAGCTGGGCATGGAAGCCTATCCGGAATTCTCCAAAGGCTGATTTCTCCTTCCATCAGCCTTTTTCTACCTGGCCCGGGCGTTCGCGCCCGGGTTTTTTATGTTTTGCGGCGGGGACGCTGCGGCGTTTCCCGAAAGCTTTGCTCCAGGTCAGGGAACATCGGCAATGTATCACCGTCGTTGTTGGCGCGATCATAGTCCCGCATCCAAGGCAGCACGGGAGACGGATCACCCGCTTCAGCCCAGTGAAAATACCCCAGCTCCCCTTTCGCCGGGATGACGGGCACAGGACGGGGATTGGCCAGAACAAGACCCCAAGGCCCACCAAACCATTCGCTTTCGCTTCGATCGATAATGTCGATCACGTCGACCGTGCCAATGATCGCCCGCCGCGGCAACTCATCGGGTCGCGGACAGGTGACCCCATGCCGTTGCAAGCGCCAGACACCCCAGCGATACTCGTTCTCTTTCAATCCACTGGCTGCATGAATGCAAATGCGTCCGGTGGTCATTCCACCACTCTTGATGGCTCCCAGCGATCGGTTCTCGATTACCTTCCCGCCGTGAATGATGGCCCATGCCCAAGGCTGACGCACCGAGAGCGCCAGGGGTGGCAAGTCGCTCAACGCCATCAAATTCCGTTCAGATCAGTCTGAAAGCGCAAGCCGTGCACCCAGCACACCAAAAGCGCCGGCAAATCCGCGCTTGATCCATTGCAACACGTTTGGTTGTTGGATGACGTAGTCGCGCGCGTAGGCGGCAAAGGCGCCGTAAAGCACGAACACCAAAAAGGTCATGACCATGAACACTGCAGCTAAGCCCAATAGCGTTGCCGTTGGGTCGGCAAGGTCCGCCGAAATGAACTGTGGGAGAAAGGCCAGAAAAAACAACGATAGCTTTGGGTTCAGCACGTTAATCAAAGTTCCGGTTACCGCAATTTTAAGCATGCTCTTGCGCGATTGCTCTTCCTGCACGTCCAGCGCGCCGCCGTCGCGCAATACGCCCCACGCCATGTAAAATAAGTAAAGCACGCCGAGGTATTTCAGCACCAGAAAGGCCATGGCACTTGTATGCAACAAAGCCGCCAGTCCGATGATGCTGGCCAGAGCCGCCGGCACGATCCCCAAGGTGCAGCCCATCGCGGCGGCCACGCTGGCCCGAAACCCGCGCCCCAAGCCCACGGCCAAGGTATAGATCACGCCTGTGCCCGGCAAAACGACGACGATCAGGGAAGTGATCAGGAATTCAATCGACATGGTTCATCTATACCGTGCTGTTAAACGCCAACCTCGACAATTGCTTTCGCCAAAACTGGGATGGTGTTCGCATTGAGGCCCGCAATGTTCATGCGACTGTCTCCCACCATGTAGATGGCGTGCTCGGCCTTCAGCCGTTCGACATGTTCCGGCGACGCACCCAATCGGGAAAACATGCCCCGGTGGTCTGCCAGAAAACCAAATCGGTCAGAGCCGGACAATCGCTGCAACTCTTCCGCCAGCTGCTGGCGAAGTCCCAGCATGGAAAGCCGCACCTCTTCCAGTTCTGCGGCCCAATCTGCTTTCAGCGCATCATCTTGCAGGATCGTGGTCACAACCCGGGCACCGTGATCCGGCGGGAAAGAATAGTTCTGGCGGTTCAGAAAGGCGAGCGTGCTTTGCAAAAGTCCGGTTTGCGAGTGATCTCGCGCAATCGCCATCAAAAGTCCCGTGCGTTCGCGATAAACGCCAAAGTTCTTCGAGCAGCTGGCCGCAATCAGGCATTCAGCAACACCAGAAGCCACAAGGCGCGTCGCAACGGCATCCTCTTCCAAGCCATCGCCAAAGCCCTGATACGCGATGTCGATCATGGCAACGAGACCCTTCTCATTGATCAGATCGATGACCGACTGCCATTCGACGCCATTCAGGTTGGCCCCTGTCGGGTTATGGCAGCACCCGTGCAACAGAACCACATCTCCAGCTTGTGCCGATTGCAGATCTTCAAGCATTCCGCCGAAATCAACGGCGCGCGTCTGGGCATCAAAATACCGATACATCACCGTTTCTATGCCCAGATACTTCAAGATCGACAAATGGTTTGGCCATGTCGGGTTCGATACGAACACACGGGCTTTCGGATTTGCCATGCGGATCATCTCGAACGCTTGACGCACCGCACCGGTCCCGCCCGGGGTTGCAACGGCCGCAACATCTGACCGCGCCACAGCATCGCCCAGAATCAGTCCGATCATCGCATCTGAAAACGCGGGGTCACCGGCTAGGCCTGTGTATGACTTGGACTGTTGTGTTTCCCAAACATGTTGCTCGGCCGCTTTCACCGCGCGCATCACCGGTGTCACGCCTTCGGCGTTCTTGTAGACCCCTACGCCCAAATCAATCTTGGTTTCCCGTGTATCGGCGCGATACTCGGCCATAAGGGCCAGGATCTTATCGGCCGGTTGCGGCTGCAGTGCATCAAACATCAAGCGTCTCCAGTTGCGACAGGAAGAGTGGGGAACGCACCCCATTCGGCCCAAGAGCCGTCATAAAGTGCGTGATCCGTTTTTCCGATGCGTTCAAGCGCCAAGCTCAGGACAGCCGCCGTCACCCCGGACCCACAGGTTGTGATCGCCGGCTTGCCAAGATCGACGCCTGCAGATGTAAAGATCGTGCGCAATTCGTCCGGGGGCTTCATGGTGCCATCGGCTGCCAGAAGATCGGTGAAAGGCACATTTCTTGCTCCCGGGATATGGCCGGCACGCAAGCCCGGCCGCGGCTCTTCGGCCTCGCCGCGAAAGCGTGGGGCACTGCGTGCATCGATGATCTCGTGGTCGCGAAGTTTTGCAGCCGAAGACACCTGAGTGACATCGCGCACCAGCTGATTTTGCACGCGCACGGTCATGTGGCGATCCCGGACCACCGGCGGCAAATCTTCGATCTCCCGGTTCTCGGCCTGCCACTTGGGCAAACCTCCATCCAGAACGGCGACATCCGTCTGGCCCATCAAACGGAAAAGCCACCAGACGCGGGCCGCCGAGAACAAACCCGCACCATCATAAACAACAACCTGGTGGCCGTCGCCGACACCCATGGCCCGCAGACGCGACATGAATTTTTCGACGGGCGGCGCCATATGCGGCAGCTCGGATCTGTGATCCGAGATCTCATCGATATCAAAAAATCGAGCGCCGGGAATATGGGCTGCATCGTATTCCGCGCGAGGGTCACGGCCCATGTTTGGCAGGTACCAGGAAGCGTCCAAGATCCTCAGGTCCGGATCCTTGAGATGCGCGGCCAGCCAGGTGGTCGAGACAAGGGTTTTCGGATCATCCATGTTTCATCCCCTGCAGTGCGTCGCTCACTTGCGTACTACCGTGGCCGTACAAGAGCAAGGCCCGCCCATGGCAGCCGCTTGCAATCCGACAACGGACAGGCCAAGGCACGGAACCGACCGGGGGGACCCGTCGCAGTCGTTTTTTCACGGTCTTGTTGGCGCAGCCATGTTCATGATGGGCTGAACAGCGAGAGGAAAGCGAAGCGGCATGAAAACAAGAACTAAAGTTGTCGTTATCGGCGGAGGCATCGCCGGCTGCTCGACCTTGTACCACCTGACCCAAGAGGGTTGGACAGATGTGATGCTGTTGGAACGGGACGAGCTGACCTCGGGCACCACGTGGCACTCGGCAGCGCAGGTCACCAACTTTGGCATGAACCAAACGATGGTCGGTTTGAAAAGCCACTCGATTGCGCTGTACCAGGAGCTCGCAAGTGATCCAGACTATCCGATCAACTACCACCATGGTGACGGAGGCATTCGACTGGCAAACACTGCCGAGCAAATGGATGGTTACAGACATTTTGCGTCGGTCGCCCGCGGCATGGGTGTCACGTTCGACGTGCTCGATGCAGCCGAGTGCGCCCGCCGCCATCCGCTGATCTCCACCGAAAACCTGTTGGGGGGGCTCTGGGATCCGATGGATGGCGACATTGACCCGGCGCAACTGTGCCAAGCCTTGGCTCGGCGCGCGCGCAAAGCCGGGGCTGAAGTACATCGGAATACTCCGGTCACCGGCCTGCGCCAAAAAGACGACGACACATGGGAAGTGGAAACTCCACAACAAGTCATCGACGCCGACATCGTCGTGAATGCCTGCGGATACCGGGTGAACGAAGTGGGTGCCATGATGGGTGTGCATCATCCTGTGGCATCGATGGAGCATCAGTATTTTGTCACCGAAGAAATCCCGGCCATACGTGAAGCCGGGCACCGTATGCCCCTGATCAGATGCCCGATCAGCGACTACTACAGCCGTCAAGAGAAGTACGGCTTGCTGGTCGGCTTCTACGAACAGGACTGCAAAACTTGGGGCATGGACGGGATTGACCCCAAGTTCTCCAACGCGTTGTGTCCCGATGACCTTGATCGCGTCACCGATGTGTTGGAAGGCGCCTTTGCGCGCATGCCCGCCCTGATGGATGTTGGCATTCACACGATCGTCAACGGACCGATCACCTACACCATTGATGGTGCGCCCCTGGTCGGGCCCGTTCCGGGCAAACGCAACGCGTTTTGCATCATCGGTCTGCGGGCTGGCCTGGGCGAAGGGGGCGGTCACGGATGGCTTTTGGCCCAGCAGATTGTGCATGGCGAGGCCTCTTATGATACCTGGGTCCTCGACCCCCGCCGTTTCACATCACATGGCAACGTCGAGTTGACCGCGTTGAAGGCAATAGAAGACTACCAGAACGAGTTTCGCTTTCATTTTCCGCATGAACACCGCCCAGCAGGGCGCCCGATCAAAACCACGCCATTGACTCCGGTGCTGGCCGCAGAGGGGGCAGAATTCGGTGTGGTCAATGGCTGGGAGCGGGTCGACTACATGCGACCTTCGGCCGGATTCGAGGAAGAGCACAGTTTTCGGTTCACGTCGGTACATGAGGTCGTGGCAGCCGAAGTAGCGGCCGTACAATCGACGGTCGGGCTTGCTGAAATCAGTGGTTTCAACCGTTTCGAAATTACCGGTTCCGATCGCCACAGATTTCTGGATCGCATGGTTTGTGGGCGACTGCCCCAAAAACCGGGTCGCGTTGGTCTAAGCTATCTCTTGAACCATCACGGGATGATAAAATGCGAAGCGACGATCGCCAACATGGCTGCCAGTGCTGCGGGCCCGGATCGCACCTGGTACGGATCCGCGGCTGCTTCCGAGTTTCACGACATGGATTGGTTGCAAGCACATGTGCGCGACAACGAAGACGTGCACATCCATTCGTTGACCGATAGTTGGACTACTCTGGTTCTTGCCGGTCCAAAATCCCGTGATGTGCTTTCAAGCGTTTCACGCGGTGACTGGTCGGCTCAGGCCTTTCCCTGGCTGTCATTGCGCGAGGCATTTGTGGGCGTGGCGCCGGCGGTCGTGATGGCTGTCAGCTTTTCCGGTGAATTGGCATATGAAATCCATGTGCCTAACGCGCAACTTTATGGGGCCTATCTTGCGTTGCGCCGCGCCGGAGAACCTCATGGCCTGCGCCTGTTCGGCTCGCGAGCCATTGAGTCCATGCGCCTTGAGAAAGGGTTTCTGCACTGGAAAGCGGATTTGCTGACAGAGTTCGACCCGTTCGAAACCGGGCTGGACCGTTTCGTCTTGCCGGAAAAGCCGAATTATGTCGGCAAAGAAGCGTTGCTCCACCGCCGATTGCAAGGGCCAAGGAAACAGCTCGTCACCCTTGCGGTGTCATGCGACGACCGGTCCGCCCATCCCGGCGCGTCGGTGATGGTTAACGACCGCGTGGTCGGCACCGTGACATCCGGTGCGTGGGGGTATCGCACGCAGCTCAATCTGGCGCTCGCGTTTGTGGACCCGTCGATCGCAAAGGTGGGGTCGACGGTAGAAATGGACCTTCTGGGCGAGCGTTTCCAAGCGACGGTTATCCACCCTTGTCCCTACGATTCCGCGTTCAGCAAGCTGCGAGCCTAGTGGCGTCACCATTCATCGTTCTTTGTGCGTACGTTTGTCGCACGCTCCGCGGCGCGACAAGCGGGAGTTTACGATCAAACAAAATCCCAACCATTGCGTAAGAACTAACTGACGGTGAATTGCCCCATCATTCCACAATCTTCATGTTCCAGAATGTGGCAGTGGTACATGTAAGGCGCGTCGGCGGGCGCGGCGTAGTCAAACCTGACCAACACCTCGGACCAACCGTCTTCCACGTGCACCATGTCTTTCCAACCTTGCGCGTATGCCGGTGGTGCGGCGCCATTCTGGGTGAGGATGCGGAACGAACAGCCGTGGATGTGGAAGGGGTGCAGTTGGTCGTCCACTGCGATGCGCCAAATCTCGGTATCCCCCTTGCGAACCTCTTCATCAATCCGGTCCATTTTCATGGGCTGACCATTGATGGCCATGGCGCCAGCATCACCACAAAAATTCTCCCACGCCAAAGCTAACGCTGCGAGGTCCGCGCCAACATCCATTTCCAACTGGAAGGACCGGGTCACCGTGGCCTGGGAAGGTTTTGGAGGATCCAAGTTTGCCAGTTTCATCGGTATTGATCCCGTAAACCCGGTCTCATTGTTCCTTGTAAGTGCAAGGGCCGCCACCAACTGGTTGCCGCCAAAAAGGTTACTAAGAAATCCGCCGCCACCGCCATCGAGGTTGACATTGAGCGTGTTGGTTTGCGCCGTGCGCATATCGACAAGGACCTCGTACCGCTCGCCCGGGGACATCAGGATGCTATCGGCGTCGACCGGTGACGACAGAAAGCCACCGTCCGAAGCAATCACGGTGATTGGACCGGTTTCCAGTGAAATCTCCAGAAACCGGGCGTTGCAGGCGTTTAGCAGGCGCAACCGTATCAAGCCGGTTGGCACTGTTTGGGCCGCCGGTGCGATCGCGCCATTCACGACCAGCGTGTCGCCTTGGAACCCATCTTCGAACACTTCGCCTGTCAGATCATAAGTCATGCGACCTGCGGGGTCGAACATCTTGTCTTGCAGAACCAGAACGAAATCGTCCACGCCGTATGTATTTGGCAAGTCGGCATCAAGGCTCGCGTCATCCTCGATCAGCAACACGCCAGCCAGCCCGTTGTATGTCTGCTGGGCTGTCTTTCCATGCATGTGCGAATGAAACCAGTTCATGGAGGCGCGCTGGACAATCGGAACATCTGGCGACCAGACAGCACCATGTGCGATTTCCTGATGCGGGCCGCCGTCAACCTGACCCGGAATATGCAAACCATGCCAATGTATCGTCGACACGTCGCCGATATTGTTTGCCACGTCAAATGGCAGAACCTGCCCCTGTTTGGCGCGAATGACCGGACCAAGGTAGCTGTGATTGATACCCAAAGTCTGGCTCGCCGTTCCGTTGCCAAAATCATGCGCAGACGGGTTCAAGGCGAGCGTCACCCGGTCGTCGATGCCTGCTGTCAAGTCCGTCAACGGGATCAGACGCAAGGGCCGCGGCGCGCCCTGAGCAAGTACCATTCCATGGCTCGCCATGAACGCTCCGGCTCCAGTCGTCATGAAAAATGTGCGACGGTCCATTGGACCCTCCCGTGTTTGTCAACTACGGTTGATAAGTGTGTAGCAAGGAAATTTTGTCAACCGTGATTGATAAAAAAGACGACGTCTTTCTGGGACAGAACATCAAGGGCATGATGATGACCCTGATCGCAAAGTGGAATGCGCAGATGGACGACGCACGAGCCGAGACAGAATTTGCGGCCGTGCGACCAGCGGACATTCGTGTTTTTGCACAGTTGCGTGGGCGCACGATCAAACTCTCGACCATTCATCGGGAAATGGGGTTTTCGCGTCAGGCAGCACAGCAGTCCGTTGATCGGCTGGTGGATCACGACATGGTCCGCGTGCAACAAGATCCAGACAGCAAGCGCGACAAGATCGTAAGCATTACGGAAAAGGGTCAGCGCTGGCGATCCATTGCTGCCGCACAAATCCGGGGCATCGAAGCGCAAATTGCCGACAGTCTGGGCCATGACGAACGCGAGGCGCTTCGGAAAGCGCTGGGTCAGTTGCTGACCGAAAAAAGACGCTAGGCAGTGTTCGGGGTAACTGACTGAAGCATACCTCAACCACGTGCACAGCTTACAACACCGGAAACCACCTTGGCAGTCCCATCCTTAACTCGGGTGCTAAGCCGTATGCTCCCATTAGACCGACAGGTATACAACCTGCGCCGCACTTCGCGATGAAGGCTCCCCAAAAGCCTACGACGCGGCCACGGGTCAAAACCGATGCGTGGCATGGCAATCTGATAGCCGATCCACACCCAATCCTTGCAAAATCCATACGCTTGATGACAAACACGGTATCGTGGATGCGGACGAACCAGCATTGGGTCCAAACTGTCTTGTCCCGACCGGAGCCAAAGGTTTGCAATTCTATAACCCGGAGTCATTCGAAGAACATGATTGACGATTTTTTCTTTGAATACCTCACACGGCATGTAGCAGACAGCTACTCTCAATTGGCGCAAGACTTGTGGGTGCTGGCAGCGCTTCAACATAAACGGGACGGCTATTTCATAGAAGTCGGGGCCTACGATGGCGTCAATCTGTCGAACACTTTGTTGTTGGAACATGCAGGCTGGACTGGGATTTTGGTCGAGCCCAACCCAGACGCGTTCAGCCTGCTGAAGGCCCAGCGCCGGGCAATCGCTGTCCAAAACTGTGTCTGGAACACCGATGGCGAAATCGTCACTATGGAAAAGGTTCTGACAAAGCCAGAACTGTCCCGAATTACCGCCGTGGATACCAAGAGCGACCACGACATTTTCGGTGCAAGAGCACATCATGAGATTGTCAAAGTCGAAACGATCACGCCAACCACTCTGCTGGAACAAAACGGCGTGCCCAAGATAATCGACTACTTGTCAGTGGACATAGAAGGCGGCGAGATCGAGGTCCTTCGCGCGTTTCCGTTTGACACGTACAGCGTCCGTCTCGCCTCGATCGAGCACAATTACACCAAGCAACGCGAAGAAATCCATGATTTGATGACCCAGCTTGGGTTTGTGCGCGTTCTCACCGAGTTTTCCAAGTTTGATGACTGGTACGTCAGGCCGGATTTGGTGCCCGAACTTGGCCCACTGCCTGATGACGCCGAAGATGCGCTTTTCAAGGATCTGCTAGCGATAGAAAACAGGCCAAGCCCCAGCGTCGATTGCGCACAGAGCGTTTTGGGCATCGCTCTGCAGCTCCGCCGCCTAGAGCGCATGCCAGAGGCACGAAGACTGCTTGAAGCCTACCTCGGGCATCAACCTTTCGACCATCTCGCCATGTGCCGTTTGGCGGATATGGAGTATGCCGAGGGAAGACCTGCGCAGGCCGAAAATCTCTATGTGCAAGCGTCAAAAGCAGCGCCGGACCTTCCTGTTGCTCGCTTGGGACTTGCGCAGCTTAAGCTGCAAGAGAAACTGCTCGAAGAAGCATTAGAAATTGCTCAAAACGTGCAAGAGAGGTTTCCGGAAAACAAAACTGCGATTGGCATATCGGCGCGTGCCTTGCTGCGGATGGGCCGTCTGGAAGACTGTGTTGCGGTATCGCTCGAGGCAATCCGACGTGGCGATCTACCACCCAAGTTCGTTGCGACGATGCTGCGAAAACTCCGCGACAAGAGCCTATTGGCAGAAGAGGTCGCCGTTTTGCGCGCGCACCATGGGGTGAACACGCACGATGCAGACCTGAATTCCTCGCTTTTGAACACGCTAATCAGGTGGCGCAGAGGTGATGGATCAATCGGACCGCCGGGTCCTCAAGGCCGTGATTTTGAACGGCGTATCAAGATCGCAATGCAAGGCGCGCATTGCGTCG
>CAWUIW010000046.1:0-15244 GCA_963922515.1 uncultured Rhodobacterales bacterium
ACTGTAAGATCCTCGAAGATTTCGGGCGTTTGAAAGACGCGGCTGATGCCCATCTGGTTGATTTCGAACGGGGCCCGGCCCAAGACCGATTGCCCGTCGAACATCACGCTGCCGGTATCCGGGATCAGCTTGCCCACAAGGCAATTGAGCAAGGTGGATTTGCCAGCGCCGTTGGGCCCGATGATGGCATGTACGGTGTTTTCTGCCACGCTCAGGTTCACGTCACCCAGAGCCTGCAAGCCACCGAACCGTTTGCCGACACCTTTGACTTCAAGAATTCCCATCTCTCTGTCTCCTTATTCTGCAGGTTCGGTTTTGCCGGGCGTGTCCGATTTGTCCGTCGCATTTTTCCTGCGTCGGCCAAGCCACGCCATGATCCGCTGGCCACCTTCGACCAAGCCACCCGGCAGAAAGATCACAACCAGCATGAAGATGATGCCCAAGGTCAGGTGCCAACCTTTGCCCACGAAGGGGTAGATCAGTGTGACAATCAAATCTTCAAGACCATCCGGCAGGAAGGCAAACCACGCGTGCAGGATGTCAGAGTTGATCTTGGACAGGATGTTTTCCATGTACTTGATTGCGCCGGCGCCCAGGACCGGGCCAATCAACGTACCGGCGCCACCAAGGATCGTCATCAGAACGACTTCGCCCGAGGCGGTCCAGAACATCCGCTCGGCGCCCGCCTGCGTGTCCATCGCAACCATCAAGCCACCGGCGAGACCTGCATACATGCCCGAGATGACAAAAGCGGCCAGCGTGTACGGCTTGGCGTTCAGCCCGGTGTAGTTCAGCCGTTGCTGGTTCGACTTGACGGCGCGCAGCATCAGTCCGAAAGGCGAACGGAAAATACGGATCGCGACGTAAAAGCTGACCAGCATCACGACCGCCGCGATGTAGTAGCCGGCGTTGAATGTGAACACCCAGCCCGCAATCGGCAGCTCAAAGCTGGACCCCATTTGCAGGCCAAACAGGTTGGCTTTCGGTGTCGCACCTTCGGCCAGGGCCCCATCAAGAATTCTGGGATCGTTGACCTTCGGCTGCAAGCCTGTCTCCCCACCCGTGATCGGCGTGAGCACGGAATAGGCCAGCGAATACATCATCTGTGCAAAGGCCAGTGTCAGGATCGAGAAGTAGATGCCTGACCGCCGGAGCGAGATGTAGCCCACCACCAGGCTGAGAAGCCCGGCCACGATGACGCTGAGGATGATCGCCGGGATCACGTTCATCGTCAGCAGTTTCATCATCCAGATCGCCGCGTAGCTGCCGACACCCAGAAAGGCGGCGTGACCGAACGACAGATAACCTGTCAGGCCAAAGAGGATGTTAAACCCTATCGCAAATATCCCGAAGATAACGAAACGCTGCATCAGGTCGGGGTAGCCCGCGTTGAACTGCGCCATGCCACTTTCGACGGGGAAAGGGTTCAAGATGAAGGGTGCAAGGATCGTCAGGATCGCAACCAGCACCAGCAGGCGAGTGTCTTTGGGAGTGAGACCAAACATGTGCTTATTCCTCCATCACGCCTTTGCGACCCATCAGGCCACGTGGCCGGGTCAGCAGGATGACGATTGCAACGAGATAAATGATGATTTGGTTGATGCCGGGCAGAACGTTGAGAACCTCGCGCATCGAAGCAAAGCTTTCGAGAACACCCAGCAGTAAGCCGGCCAGAACAGCGCCCGGCAGTGAGCCCATGCCGCCTACAACCACCACAACAAAGCTGAGCACAAGAAAGTCCATGCCCATGTGATAGTTCGGCGAGTTGATCGGTGTATACATCACGCCCGCAAGGCCCGCGACGGCCGCAGCAAGGCCAAACATCAGTGTGAACCGGCGGTCAATGTTGATGCCCAGCAGTTGCACGGTTTCGCGGTCTGCCATACCGGCCCGCACGACCATCCCGAAGGTTGTGAATTGCAAGAACGCAAACACGCCGCCAATGATGACGGTGGCAAAGGCAAAGTAAATGATCCGCCAGTACGGATAGATGATCAGGTTCGGGTCAAAGCCCAGCATCTCGCCAAAATCAAACGAGCCCTTGAAAGCTGCTGGCGCGGGTGTTGGGATCGGGTTGGCGCCAAAGTAGTACTTGACGATTTCTTGCAGAACGATGGCGAGACCGAATGTCACGAGGATCTGGTCAGCGTGCGGCCGCTTGTAGAAATGCTTGATCAGTCCGCGTTCCATCAGAACACCGAGTGCGACCATGACCGGAATTGCGAACAGAATGGACAGTGGCACTGCCCAATCAATGATCGCATCACCAGTGGCCTGCCCGAATATGTCGTAAACATACGGCACGTCCACCTTTAGCGGATTCCCCAGAAAGTCGGTTTTCGTTTCATCGACGATCGTATGTGACAGCGTCAGGATGCGGCTGAGCGTCACGGCACAGAACGCGCCGATCATGAACAGCGCCCCATGTGCAAAGTTCACCACACCAAGCGTGCCGAAAATCAGTGTCAAACCCAGCGCGATCAGCGCATAGGCAGAGCCCTTGTCGAGCCCGTTTAGGATTTGCAGGATGATTGCTTCCATTGGTCCCACCCTTTTTGGTTTGGACAGATCCCGGACCTAACATGTGGTGCGGCGACGAGAGGTAGGGTGGGCATTTTGCCCACCCTGATGGCTTGGCTTATGCGCCAGGGTTACAAGTGCCCAGTTCGCCGCCAAAGATCGATGCGTCGTAGGTCACCTGGCCAACCGGCGTGATTTCCACGATCTCCAGAAGGTCGAACTCGGATGTTGGGTTTTCTTTACCCTTCACAACCAGAACGTCCTTGAAGCACTGGTGGTCTTCAGCGCGGTACAGGGTTGGGCCGTTGCCCATGCCGTCGAATTCGAAACCTTCGAGCGCTTCGACAACAGCACATGGGTTGAACGAACCTGCGCGTTCGACGGCGTCCGCATACAGCATGGCCTGAACATAGCAGGTGTGCGCGGCCTGCGACGGCGGGAAGCCATACTTGGTGCCGAACGATTTGACGAAAGCCTTGGTGCCGTCGTCTTGCAGCGACCAGTGCCAGTTGGTGGATCCAAAGATACCCTTAACGTTGGCACCAGCACCCTTCGCCATCAGGCGCGAGTACAGCGGAACGATGATTTCAAAGTTCTTGCCGTTCACCAGTTTGTCACGCAGGCCGAACTGAACCGCGTTGGTCAGCGAGTTGACCATGTTGCCGCCGTAGTGGTTGAGAACCAGAACGTCCGCACCCGACTGCAAAACCGGCGCAATGTACGACGAGAAGTCTGTTTGTGTCAGCGGCGTTTTCACGGCCGCAACGGTGTTCCAGCCCAACGCTTCGGTTGATGTCCGCACGGCTTCTTCTGTGGTGTAACCCCAGTTGTAGTCCGCCGTCAGGTGATAGGCGTTCCGATCGGTGCCGTAGTTTGCCGCGAGGATCGGCGCAAGTGCGGCGCCTGACATGTAGGAGTTAAAAAAGTGACGGAACCCGTTGGCCTTTTTGTCTTTGCCTGTGGTGTCATTGGAGTGGGTCAGACCCGCCATGAAGATAACACCAGCTTCTTGGCACAGCGCCTGAACGGCCACAGCCACACCCGAGGACGAGCCACCGGTGATCATCACGGCGCCATCTTTTTCGATCATCGACCGGGCCGATGCGCGGGCTGCGTCAGATTTGGTCTGCGTGTCGCCTGTGACGAACTCGACCTTTTTGCCCATGATGCCGTTGCCTTGCAGCGCTTTCGAGCTGAACGTGTTCATCATGCCGCCGTCGCCGCCACCGTTCAGGTGCTCGACAGCCAATTCATAAGCGCGCAGTTCGTCCGCGCCTTCGTCCGCGTACGGACCGGTTTGCGGCACGTTGAAGCCCAGTGTCACGGAGCTGCCGGTTGGTTCGTTGGTGAACGCCGCAGCCGATTGCGCCGTGAATATCGTGGGGACGGCTAGGCCAGCACCTGCAACAGCACCAGTCTTTAGTACACCACGACGGGATACATTCGTTTTGGACATATAATCCTCCCATTTCGTAAAAACGCGCTGTACCGCTCCTCTTTCGGACGGCGCGATGGCACGGTTTCGTGCAAAGCCAGTATGGGTGCAGCCCAGAAAATCAGGCAATAAACCGCTTGAAAATCAGGAAAACTTTGTAAACAACTGAACAGTATGCCGCGGCATTCTGTAAAAGGCTTTATTCTGCGGCGCAGAACGGCCGTGGTTAGCCCTTGAAAAAGGACCGCAAAAGCAGATGGCTCGTGATACGCTGACAGGAACCCGGATCCGCGAACGGCGATCGATGAAAGCGATGCGGCAGGCAGATCTGGCACGCGAGGTTGGGATTTCAGCATCGTATTTGAACCTCATTGAACACAACCGGCGCAGAATCGGGGGCAAGTTGCTTCTTGATATCGCCGGCGCTTTGGGCGTCGAACCTTCGTTGCTTAGCGAAGGCGCGGAAGCCGCGCTGGTTGCGTCGCTGCGCGAGGCGGCGGTCGCCAGCGGGGTGCCGGCGGTGGAAACCGACAGGGCCGATGAGTTTGCAGGGCGTTTTCCGGGATGGGCCGAGGTGCTGGCAGGTGCGCATCGCCGGGTGGCCTCTTTGGAGCGCACCGTTGAAACCCTATCCGACCGCCTGACGCATGATCCGCAATTGGCGGCTTCGGTGCATGAGGTTCTGTCCACCGCCGCATCAATCCGATCCACTGCGTCGATCCTTGCCGAGCAGGATGACATTGAACCGGCTTGGCGCGACCGCTTTCACAAAAACCTGAACCAGGACAGTGCGCGACTGTCGCAAAGCTCCAAGGCCCTCGTGAACTACTTGGACAACTCCGAAACGGGGCAGGAACGCCGCGGGGTGCCCAAGGACGAAGTAGAAGCCTTCGTGGCGTCTTACGACTATCATTTTCCTTTGCTCGAGACAGGTGAAGCAACCGTTGCAGATATTGTTGAAGGCGCCTCGGATCTGACGTCCGCGGCTGCCCGACACATCGCAACCGGTCTGTTGACACGGTACCGGGCCGATTGCACGCGCATGCCGTTGCAACCGTTTCAAGAGGCTGTTGATCAGATTGGCCCGGACCCGGTCGCGCTTGAGGAACGATTTCGCGTGGGTTTGCCGGCGGTGTTTCGTCGGCTGGCCACGCTTCCTGGCGCGTCGGACACAGGTTTGATTGTCGTGGACGCCGCGGGAAGCATCCTGTTTCGTAAGCCGATCGAAGGCTTTGCCACGCCGCGTTTTGGCGCGGGATGTCCGCTGTGGCCCCTGTACACGGTCCTGAGCACGCCCCAGCGTCCTGTGCGACGCCATTTGGTGCAAGAGGGCCGCAGCAAAAGCGTTTTCGATTGCTACGCCATTTCCTACCCAATGGACGCGCCGAGATTTGATGCGGATCAACGCTTCCACTCCGCGATGCTGATTTTGCGGGCCGCGCCGGAAGCGGCGGAAACAGCTGTGCCTGTGGGTGCGAATTGCAGGGTTTGCGCACGCTCTGACTGTGTCGCACGGCGTGAGCCTTCGATCCTGAGCGAAGGGTTTTGACAGGCCCGTGCAAGGCTGGCTAGATACGCTTTAATAATAATGGAACGCGTCAGACAAAATCGCGTTCCCCCCGTGGAGGAGAGGGGCCATGAGCCGGACAGTCCTGTTGATCGAGGACGAGCCGAATATAACGGAAGCCATTCGTTTCTTGCTGACACGGGACGGGTGGAAGGTGCAGACCCATGCGAATGGGGCAGATGCCATCGACATGATACGCAAGATCGCCCCTGATCTTGTGATCCTTGACGTTATGCTGCCCGGCAAAAGCGGTATGGACATTATCAAGGATCTGCGCGACCGCGCAGACATGAAGCATTTGCCCGTGCTGATGTTGACGGCGCGCGGTCAATCGCGGGACCGCGAAATGGCAGAACAGGCTGGAGTCAACCGGTTCATGACCAAGCCGTTTTCAAATGCAGAAGTGCTGGATGCGGTCAGAGCGTTGGCGGCTGCGGCAGGGACATGAGCAAATCGACCACTTATTTCCTGGAACGGCGCAGCTACCGGTTGCGGCGCGTGGCGGATGCGTTGCGCTTGCTGCCGCTGCTGGGCGCGCTGCTGTTTGCCGTGCCGTTGTTGTGGCCTGTCGATGGCAATACACCGATGCCGATGTCGCAAGCGGCCATTTACGTGTTCGTCGTTTGGGCGGGCCTGATTGCGACGGCCGCACTTTTATCGGCGCGCATTGAGACGAACACAAGTCAATCGTCCCCTGACGAGACCGCCTGATGGCGTCACTCAACTTACTGATCCTTGTCTGTCTGGCCTACGTGGCAATGCTGTTTGTCGTGGCCTTCGCCGCCGATCGATTGGCGATGCAGGGGCGGGGCAAGTGGTTGCGGTCGCCGTTGATCTACACGCTGTCGCTGTCGATCTACTGCACGGCGTGGACCTTTTACGGTGCGGTGGGTTACGCGGCCCGGTCCGGGTTGGAATACGTTACGATCTACCTCGGCCCAACGCTGGTCATGATCGGTTGGTGGTGGGGCCTGCGCAAGCTCGTGCGGATCGGCCGCAGCCAGCGCGTGACATCGATTGCCGACCTGATTTCTGCACGTTACGGGAAGTCAAACATTCTGGCCATCTGCGTCACCATCCTCGCCGTGATTGGCGTGACACCATACATCGCGTTGCAGTTACAATCGATCACTCTGTCGTTTTCGATTTTCGCCGAAACCGGCACTGACGAGGTCAGCTACTCCGACAATGCCAGCGTGTTTTGGGTTGCGGCCGGCTTGGCGGTCTTTGCAATCTTGTTCGGCACGCGCAATCTGGACGCGAATGAACGGCATCATGGCGTTGTGACCGCGGTCGCTGTCGAGGCGGTTGTGAAGCTGGTCGCTTTGCTGGCCGTGGGCATCTTTGTGGTTTGGGGGGTGCGCGACGGGCTGGGTGACATGATGCAACGTATTGACGCTTCGCCCATCGGCGCATGGCAAACTGACGGTGCGCGCTGGGCCACGATCACTTTCCTCGCAGCGGCTGCGTTTGTCTGTTTGCCCCGCATGTTTCAGGTGATGGTTGTCGAGAACGATGACGAACAGCATTTGCGGACAGCGGCCTGGGCCTTTCCGCTTTATCTCTTATTGATCAGCCTTTTCGTTGTTCCGATTGCTGTGGTCGGACTCAATATCTTGCCCGAAGGCAGCAATCCGGACTTGTTCGTGTTGAGTATTCCACTGAGCTTGGGGCGCGAAGGACTGGCGATGCTGTCGTTCCTGGGCGGATTTTCGTCAGCGACTTCTATGGTGATCGTCGCGGCAATGGCGCTATCGACCATGGTGTCCAACCACATCGTCATGCCGATCTGGTTGCAGTCTCAGGGCGGGGGCGCCTCGGTGTCCGGCGATGTGCGCCACGTCGTTCTGCTGGCGCGCCGGATCTCGATCGGCGTGATCATGGCCTTTGGTTATTTTTACTACACCTTTTCTGGTGGCGGCGCGCTGGCTTCGATCGGCTTGATCGCCTTCGCGGGGATTGCACAGATTTTGCCGGCGCTGGTCGGGGGGCTTTATTGGCGTGGTGCCACGCGTCTGGGCGCGTTGGCAGGATTGGTCGTTGGTTTCGTGCTGTGGCTTTTCACACTTTTGCTGCCGGGTTTGGGCGTCGGTCTGATTTCTGCATCGGTCCTTGAAAGCGGGATATTTGGCTGGGGCTGGCTAAGGCCACAGGCTCTGTTCGGCATCACCGGCCTTGATCCCCTCGTACACTCCGTGATCTGGAGCCTTTCGCTGAACACGGCCGCCTTCGTGCTGGTGTCGTTGGTCAGCTTCCCCAGTCCAATAGAGCGGTTGCAGGGCGCGCAGTTCGTGAACGTGTTCGATCACTCGGTCAGCGCGCGTGGGTGGTCCGGCTCGGTCGTTCAAAGCGAAGATCTCATGATTATGTCGCAACGGATTCTGGGGGCCCGGGAAGCGCAGGACTTCTTCGAGGCCGAAGCCATGCGCCAGGGCTTGCATGGTCAATTGCCCGAACCCACGCCAACGTTCTTGCAAAGGCTGGAACGCGAGCTTTCCGGCTCCGTCGGAACAGCGGCTGCGCATGCAATGGTGGGGCAAATTGTGGGCCGCTCCGCTGTTTCGGTCGAAGATCTTCTGGCTGTTGCGGATGAGAGTGCACAGCTGCTTGAATACTCGAGCCAACTGGAAGCAAAATCAGCCGAATTGACCAAAACGGCCGCGAAACTGCGTGATGCGAATGACAAGCTGACGCAAATTTCCCTGCAAAAAGACGCGTTCCTCAGCCAGGTCAGTCATGAATTGCGAACGCCGATGACATCGATCCGCGCGTTTTCCGAGATTCTGCGCGACGCTGACACTCTGGATGACGGCGAAAAGTCTCGCTACGCTGGCATCGTTCATGATGAAACGCTGCGGTTGACCCGGTTGTTGGATGATCTGCTGGATCTCAGCGTGCTCGAAAACGGGCAGGTTACGTTGAATGTGCGCAACGCCAAGCTGTCAGATGTGATCGACGGCGCGGTTTCGACCGCGATGGCCGGAACCAACGGGCGGTTGGTCGTGCATCGTAGGCGCGATCAGGAAGACATGCTTTTGCACACGGATCTGGACCGATTGGGGCAAGTGTTCATCAACGTGATCACCAACGCCGAAAAATACTGCGACGCCCCGCGCCCGACATTGACCATATCGGCCCGTAATTTGGGACGCCAACTGGTCGTGGATTTTGCGGATAACGGGGATGGTATCCCGCAGGATGCCCAGAAAATGGTGTTTGAAAAGTTTGCACGCACACAGCCGGAAAAAGCCGGCGGTGCAGGGCTTGGTTTGGCGATTTGCAAGGAAATCATGCACCGCTTGGATGGGGACATTCAGTACGTGCCTGGTCAAAAAGGCGCGACCTTTCGCATCACATTGGCGCAAACGCAGGCGCTGGCCGCGCAGTGACAGAACTCGGTTAACGGGTGAATGTAGCCAGCGTTTGCCGCAACCCTTCAAGATCGTACCCGGCGTCTCGGGCTTTTTGCAGGACCCCGTCGACACCGAGATCAGCGACATGTCCCAGCGCCCAAACAACAGTGCACCGCGTACCAGACGCGCAATAGGCCAATACCGGGCCTTGGGCCCCTTCGACGATTGCGCGTTGCCGCGCGATGTTATCCGGCGTCATGGTCTGGTGGGTGAGTTCCAGAACCTCGAATGCCAGACCGGCCGCTTTTGCTGCGGCGCCAATGGCAGTGGCTTGATGCGACGGGGGCACTTCTGGATCAGGGCGGTTGCAGATGATCGTGGTAAAGCCTGCAGCCTTGGCAGCGTCGAGATCGTCAACACTGATCTGTGGTGAGACGGCATATCGGGGGGTGATAGGGCGAATATCCATAGCAGTGCGTTAGGCTGTTGCGCGATCAGTGTCCAGACGCGCCCCGACGATTGGCGCCCCCAGCATACCCAGCAGCATCGCCGTCAGGAAAACAAGCCCTGACAGACCGCCGTATGTCAAAGAGGCCACGGCTGGACCGGGGCACAGACCGGACAACCCCCAGCCTACACCGAACAGAACCGACCCGACCGCGAGGCTACGGGTGATCGCAGGATCGCTAGGCTGAGGAAAGCTGCCGCCAACAAACGGGGCTCTGCCGGTTGTCAGCCGCCAGGCAAAGAACATCGGCAAAATGGCCCCCCCCATCACAAAGGCAAGCGTTGGATCCCACTGACCAAAGACGTCCAGCCACCCTTGCACCTTTCGCGTGTCGGTCATACCCGACAGGAAAAGCCCTGCGCCGAACAGACTGCCAGCCAATAGGGCGATCATGTTTCGCATCAGATCACTCCCGCCAGATGACGAAGCAGGGCAACCGTCAGACCACCTGCCAAGATGTAAATGATCGTAGCCACGATGCCGCGGATCGAGAACCGGGAAATGCCGCAGACGCCGTGGCCCGATGTGCAACCGTTTGCAACGCGGGTCCCTATGCCAACGCACAGACCGGCAATGACCAAGACCGCCCAGTTTGTCGTGGCATATGTGGTGGCCTCTGGCCGAAAGAGCAACATCATCAATGCAGGCATGCCGATCAATCCAGCCAAGAACCAAACACGTTCGCCCGCAGTGTTGCGGCCCGACCCGTCAATCAGACCCCCAATGATCCCGCTGGCGCCCATGATACGGCCATTGCCAAGCAGGTAGAGCGCTCCGGCACAGCCAATCAACAGGCCGCCAAGCAGCCCCATCATCCAATCTTGTGGCATCGTTTTTGGTGTCCTACAGGTCTTGTTCTTACAGCTTGTTCACGGGCACTTTGAGAAACACGTCACCCTGATCATCCGCCGGCGGCATTTGCCCCGCCCGCATGTTGATCTGCAGCGACGGCAAGATCAACCTTGGCATCGGCAGCGTCGCATCGCGAGCGTCGCGCATTTCAACAAAATCTTCGATGTTTCGGCCCGAGCCCACATGGACATTCAACGCTTTTTGTTCACCCACGGTGGTTTCCCATGCATATTCGTCGCGCCCCGGCGCCTTGTAATCGTGCCCAACGAAAATGCGTGTGTCGTCCGGCAACGCCAAAATCCGGTGGATCGAGCGAAACAGGTCTTCGGATGAACCGCCCGGGAAATCGCAACGGGCGGTTCCAAAATCAGGCATGAACAGTGTGTCGCCCACAAAGGCCGCGTCACCGATCACATATGTCAGACAGGCAGGCGTGTGACCGGGGGTGTGCATGACATCGCCGCGCAGTTGGCCGATGTGAAAACTGTCGCCTTCATCAAACAAGGCATCAAACTGGCTGCCGTCGCGTTGAAACTCGGTGCCTTCATTGAACACTTTGCCAAAAGTGTCCTGAACAACCGTGATGTTACGCCCGATTCCGATCTTGCCACTCAGTTCCTGCTGCAAATAGGGCGCCGCGGACAGGTGGTCGGCATGCACATGGCTTTCCAGGATCCATTCGACTTTGAGTTCGTTTAAGCGGACGTACTCAATCACTGCATCGGCGGACCGAGTATCGGTCCGGCCGGAGGCATGATCAAAGTCAAGTACGCTGTCGATTATGGCGCATGCGCTACCCGCCGGGTCGCGCACCACATAGGAAATCGTGTTGGTTGCCGGATCGAAAAAGGCTTTGACGGTTGGTTTCATAAAGACCTCGGGGCGTTACGCGCATGACATGCATTTGGGCCAAAATAACGCGTGAGATTGATTCGGATCAAAGCGGCATCTTGGTCGGTTCGCTCAATCTGGTAGCACGCACGTTTCGAACCACGCGGTAGTCGGAGCATCAAAGGGTCGATGTGACAACCGATGGTTGATTGACGCGAATGTGCGTCATACACTTGACGCAACGATCCGGAAAATTTGCCACCATGGGGAGCCAAAACATGACAGAACAGGACTTAGCAACTGCTGCGGACGATCTAGAGCGGCGTCTGGAACACGCCGAAACAGGATCCCGTCCGTCACTGCATTCCGAGGTGATGCAGTTGATTGCCCGTTGCAAGGCGCAAGGGCTGCATGTGCCGCGCCGTGTCAAGAACATGGATGACATGCTGACTGACGAGGAAATCGAAGCCCGATTCGACAATATGCCAGTCTGACTGCCCTAGGTCAGAAAAATACCCAAGATAACCAGCATCAATCCGATCACGGACAAAAACAGGGCGCCCAGGTTCAGGGGCAGCGCGGCTTGAACGGCGGCGCGAAGGTCTTCGTCGCTCAGCCCCGCGCGGCGCGCTCGAAATACGCGAAAGATCGACAGCATAAGTCCGATCAAGCCAACAAGTGACAGTGCGACGCCGCCCCATATCAAGTATGCCATGCCGATTTTCCCAATTTGGATATCGTTCGCCTGCGGGTATCTGATCCATCCTGTGGCGGCAAGAGAGATGCAGGACATGCACCCTTGCAGCGCCAGTCGAGGAGCGGTAACGACGATGGTTCAGCCTGACCCGACCGACAGAGTGGAGCGATTGACGCAATGAACGACGAAACCCCCGTCACCGATGCTACGTACGCCGTAACCGCAACCGAACTGCGCCAGTTTATTGAACGGATCGAGCGGCTTGACGCAGAAAAGAAAGATATCGCGGACCAGCAAAAAGAGGTGCTCGCCGAGGCCAAAGCCCGCGGATACGACACCAAGGTGATGCGGAAACTGGTGGCTTTGCGCAAACGCGACAAGGACGACATTGCCGAAGAAGAGGCCGTACTGGAAATGTACAAAGAAGCGCTGGGCATGTAACGCCCGGCGCCGGTTCAGGCTGCAAAGCGGCTTTGAGCGGTATCAAAAAGAAAATCGAGCGCAACACCAACCGAGATTTTCGAGGCGGTCCCGCGCAGGGCCACTCGAGCGCCGGTATCTCGCCGAAACTCTGAAACCCTTTGGTTCGCGTCAAAAGTCAAACGTGGTACGCGGGCCGCGCGTTCCGACAGCAGGCGCCAAATGCGATCGATCTGGTTGCGCTCTTCTGGTGAGTTCGCTTCGACCACACAGAGCGCAAAATCCTTGGGATCCTGCTCCAGGTCGTGAAGCAACGAGTACAAATCGGCGCGGTTTTCCAGTTTGAAACCGGCGGATTGAAGGATCTGTCTGGACGGATGATCGTCGGTCAACAAGACCAGGGCCGTTATGTCTTGGCTGCACGTGGTCGTCATTCTTATTCACCTCCTTTTTAAGGCCAGATGCGCATTCTTTCTTCATGCGGAAAGGGGAATTCACCGCGGTTCGGCGCACTTGGTATGTGTGCCCGTAGGCTTACGACACACACACCGCAGTCGTTCGGTGCCATGCGCAGCAGATTCTTAGTTTTTCGAATACGGTATATATACGGAAGGTTAGGGTTTGGTTGCAGGGCGAAGTTGATACGACCTTGCGTCACTCAATGCCAATTTCGGCGCGGTCGATCGAAACCGCTTTGATCACAGCGAATACTTGTTGCCCTTCGGCAAGTGACAACGCGGCTGCTGACCGTCGTGTGATCCGCGCCAGCAGCAAATCCGACCCGCAGGCCAACTGAACTGTCATGCCCGGACCCCTGCCGGACCGCATGCCGGTGATCGTCGCGGGCAGCACGTTCAGGGCTGACAAATGCTCCGGCGGCGACGTGGCCAGAATGACGTCTTGAGCCAGTATGCGCACACGCACACAGGACCCGATGCGAGCGGACATCGTCGGAACGAGCAGTCGACCGGCTTCCGTTTTCAGTTCAGTCAGCCCGTCGGCATGATGTTGCACTACATGCGTTTGCAAAAACGCCCCGGCCTCGCGCAGACCCAACTGACGGACAAGCTGGGGGTCAGACAGGATGCGTTGCGCCGGACCGAACTCGGCGATTTGTCCTGTCTCGATCAAGGCGACGCTGGTCGCCAATCGTGCGACTTCGGCCACTGAGTGGCTGACATACAAAATAGGCACGCGGCTGGCCGAGCGCAGATGGTCCAGATACGGCAGAATTTCGGCCTTTCGAGCCGCATCAAGCGATGCCAACGGTTCGTCCATCAACAACATGCGCGGTTGTGACAGCAAGGCACGTCCGATGGCTACCCGTTGGGTTTCACCGCCTGATAACCCAAGCGGGTAGCGGTCTTGCAACGCGCCAAGATCCAGCAGGCCGACGATTTCGTCGAAATTCTCGGGCGTGTGGATGCCAAGGCGGCGCGCGCCGTACAGCAGGTTCTGCCGGACGGTCACATGGGGAAAAAGACGCGCATCTTGAAACACGTAGCCCAGCCGCCGCCGGTGCGCCGGCACAAACAAACCAGCCCCGATATCCACCAAGGTCTCGTCATCGATCCGAATGGTTCCGCGGTCCGGACGCAACAGCCCGGCGATCGCATTCACCAATGTGGATTTGCCGCTGCCAGAGCGCCCGAATAGGGCTGTGACCCCCGATGGCGCCGTGAACTGCGCGTCGAGCGTGAATCCGGGAAAACTGTGCTTTATGTCGACATAAAGGCTCATATCCCGGACACCCGACTGGCCGCGCGCCGACTGACGGCTTCGGACACGAAAAGGGCTGCAAGCGCGATGCAAACCGAAAGGATCACAAGCCGGGTCACCGCCGTTTCACCACCCGGAACCTGAAGAAAAGCATAAATGGCTGACGGCACGGTCTGTGTTTGCCCGGGAATATTGGACACGAACGTGATCGTGGCACCGAACTCACCCATCGCTTTGGCAAAGGCCAGCACAAGCCCGGCAATAAGGCCGGGTCGAATGAGCGGAAGGGTGATAGTGACAAATACGACGATGCGTGAACCGCCCAAGGTGGCGGCGGCCTGTTCCAGCCGTGGGTCCACAGCCTCGATGCTGAGGCGCAAGGCGCGCACCATCAGGGGAAAGGCCATGATGGCCGCAGCCAGAGCTGCTCCGGTCCATCGAAAGGCGAACACGATCCCGAATGTATCGGATAGCCAGCGTCCCATTGGCGCGGACGGCCCGAAGGTGACCAACAATAGGTACCCGGTGACAACCGGCGGCAACACCAGCGGAAGATGTACCAGAGCGTTCAGCAATGACTTTCCGGGAAAGGACCAGCGCGCCAGCGCATAGGCCGCCAAAAGCCCAAACGGCAAACTGACTATGCTTGCCCAAAAGGATACTTTTAGCGAAAGCAGGATTGCCTGCCACTCGTCAGGCCCCAGCCAAGACATCACGACCCGTTCACGTCCAGCAAAAACCCAGCTCCCGACAGTTGCGCGTGTCCGGCAGGACCGGTCAGAAAGACGAAGAAGTCGGTAGCGGCGGACCCCGCGCGCTTGGTCAAAGCTGCGGGGTAGCGAATGGGCGAATGCAGCTGTGCGTCAAACGCCGCGACGACTTGCACGCGTGGATCGGCATCGGCATCGGTTGCATACACGACCCCCAGGGGTGCCGCACCCGTCGCGACCAGCCGCAAGGCCGCGCGCACGTTGTCTGTTTGCGCAACATGGTCGGCAACAGAATTCCAAAGCCCCAGCGCGACAAACGCTTCGCGTCCATAGATCCCGGCAGGCACCGCAGACACCAGTGCCATGGCAAGCCTGCCGGAATTGAGGGCTCCCACCAGATCGGTATCAGGCGTAAGCTCAATCACGTCTGTCCCTCCGATCGGGGCAATCAACACCAACCGATTGGATGCAAGATCGATCCGGCTCTCGGTCCGCAGCAGGTCCCGGTTGGCCAGATGGTCCATCCAGTCCGCACTGGCAGAGACGAAAATGTCTGCCGGAGCACCATACTCGATCTGGCGGGCCAGCACGGAGCTTCCGGCATAGGACACGGTGATGTCTTGCCCGGTTTC
>CAWUIW010000047.1:0-14970 GCA_963922515.1 uncultured Rhodobacterales bacterium
TGGCTGACAGGGGGATTCAGGCTTGAGGGGCCCGTGCTGCCTTTCTCTTACGCCGCGCACCGTTGCGGAACTGCGACGCAGTCAGTTGGGGGCCACCGAGACCTGGAGGTGGTCATGATGCAGCAGCTTTTCCTGATTGGAATTGGAACCGGGAACCCGGACCACGTCACGGAACAGGCGCGACAGGCGATGCGACAGGCGGACGTCATCCTGATCCCGCGCAAGGGATCGGGCAAGACGGATCTGGCAGAACTGCGCCGGGACATCTGCGCGTCAGTTTTGGGCGCGGGTGATGCGCGAATTGTGGAGTTTGACATGCCGGTCCGCGACAACGAGATTGGCTATCTGGACGCTGTTGATGCCTGGCATGATGCGATTGCGGCGGTCTGGCAAGCGTCGGTCCCGCCCAAAGCCCTGCGCGTGGCTTTGTTGATCTGGGGGGATCCCTCGCTCTATGACAGCTCTTTGCGGATTGCCGCCCGACTGCACCCTGCCCCGCGCTTGACGGTCATTCCCGGCATAACGTCTTTGCAGGCGCTGACCGCTGCGCATGCCATTCCGCTGAACGATATCGCCGCACCGGTCGTCATCACGACAGGTCGAAGATTGCGCGATCACGGTTGGCCGGATGCCGCAAATCGTGTGGCCGTCATGCTGGACGGCGGATGCGCGTTTCAAACGTTGCCAGATCCGGAGCAATACAGGATTTGGTGGGGAGCATATGTCGGCATGGACACAGAGATATTGAAGCAGGGGCGGCTGAACGCCGTAACCGAGGCCATCATCGAAACGCGTGCCGCGGCACGGGCCCGGCATGGCTGGATCATGGACATCTATCTTTTGGAGCGCGAACAGTCGGCGCGGCCGACAGCCCAATGACCGGCCAAAAGCCCCTGCGGCCTGGCGACCGCGTGACCGATCTGCCACTCACACAGGATGCCAGCCTTGTCTTCATCGGGCATGTCGAAACACCATGGCGCGCGCCCTCTGACTGCCCCAAACAAGGTCAAAGCGACGGGCCCGTCTGCACCCTTGTTTTGAATCCAGCCTGGGACATGGCATTAGCCGGTATCGAGAACCATCCAGTGCTGGACGTTCTGTATTGGCTGCATCGTTCGCGTCGGGACCTGTTGTTGCAAAACCCCCGGCACCGCGCACAGGCAGAGGGCACCTTCGCGCTTCGTTCGCCTGCGCGCCCCAATCCAATCGGGCTTGCACGCGTGACCCTGCTGAGCCGTGACGGGCCGCGCGTTGCCGTGCAGGGTTTGGATTGTGTCACCGGGACACCGCTGATCGATATCAAGCCCGCGCGGTGCCACCACTGACAGCTCGACGCGGTTTTGCGGTCGATGCGGCGCCATCTTTTCCGTCAAAAAATCTGTGACAGGACCGCCCGGCGCGCTTTGCCGCGTAAAGCGCCATGTCCGCCTCCTCCAACAATTCAGCTTCTGTCTTGCCCGGTCCCGAAAAAGTCAGACCGATACTGGCGGAAACGCGACAGGTTGTGCCGTTGAACGGGATCGGTCGCTCCATGCGATCGATGAGGCGAAGCGCCAGTGAGTCCAGACGTTTGCGGTTCGACAGGCCAGGAAAGATCAGCACAAACTCATCGCCGCCCACACGAGCCACTGTATCGTCGTCCCGGGTCAGGTCGACCATCGTCTTGGCCACGTGCTGCAAAACCACGTCACCCGCGGCATGGCCATAGGTGTCGTTGACCGCTTTGAAGTAATCCAAGTCAAGATGCATCAAGGCAAAGTCGGCATCTGCCGTAATCAGACGTTCCAGTACAAATGTCATTGCACGGCGGTTCTTCAGCCCCGTCAACGTATCGGTGAACGCTTGTTCCTCGGCCGCGATGCGCGCGCCCTGCAACCGCAGGTTCAGTTGACGAGACGCCTCCATCGCCGCGGACTTGGCCTCGACCAGGTAGAGCATTTCGATGGCCAATTCGGTCGCAGGAAAATCGGCCCCTGTCAGTTCATAGTCTCGTACTGCATCGAGGATCGAGATGCCGAAAGACAGGTTTACGACTGCACCGGACTTTTCAGGCAGGGGTACCAGCAGACCCTTAAAACTGGTTTTGGGCTCGCTTCGAAACTCAAGATGGAATTTTGTGCCCGACATCTTCCGCAGATCCGTCATCGACTTTGCCGATCGCGGTCGCCGGACGTCAAAGACGTAAAGAAAGGACTGGCCAATCCAGTTGATCTCTGGTCGCAGCTTTTGCAGCGTTGGACCTGCGCCAACAATGTCCCCTTTGCCATCCAGAATCAGGTGCATGGGGCAAATGGGGTCCAGAATGGTGGACAATTGTCCTGCTTCCATCATCCGGTGCGCGCTCCAAGATTAAAATCGCGGCCTTCCGCATACATGGCCTCGACCAGTGATATCGAGATGATGTCAGATCCGTTCTGTACCCCTTCATAATGCAGGATTGCTAATGCGCCGTAGTCATCCGCCATGGCGCGCAGAATACCCATCATGACCCATCCATAGCCTGGCAACCCAGGCGCGCATGTCAGGGTGAATTTGCCGGGTGCATGTTCGCGCAACTCCAAAGCGGGTAAATGCAGATCGGCCACGGCCAATCGGGTGCGATCCGGCAGGTCGTCAAGCGAATGAAGAAAATCCTCGTACGTGAGGCCGCTGAAGCGGAGCAATCGGCGCAAGGCCTGAACTTGAGGATCGGCGATCAGGTAGGTGCCCAAATCTTCCAGCAATTCTTCTCTCGGGCGATCCAGTTCGTCGGACAGCGCATCAAGCACCAGAAAAGTCTGGCTGTCATCGTATGTGAGCATGCTTTCGAAACGGGTGTGACCCAGATTGAGCCGGTTCATCACGGCGTCCCACCGATCACACCCGTATGTTTGACACGCAAATGACTGGATCGCCGTGTTGATCAGCCCGTGCATTATGAAACCTCGTACAAACTCACGTATCGAGTTTGGTCAGATGCTCTTAATATTTCCCGAACGCCGCACAGATTTTCTGCGCAGCCCCCGGAAACACAAGCTGGCGCGGATCAGAAGTCCGTCGGCGCGCCGCCTTCGGCTTTTCGGCGAGCCACGAAATCCCCCAGCTCATCGCGGATTGCGACATCCATCGGTGGCGCTTCAAAACTGTCGATGATCTCTTTGAACAGGTGATGGGCGCGCTCCGGTGTCCACACAGATCCGGCGGCCTCCCATGCTTCGTAGTTCCGCCAATCGCTGAGAAACGGTTGGTAAAAGGCCGTGGTGTAGCGCTCTTGCGTGTGTTCAATGCCAAAGTAGTGCCCGTTATGGCCAACCTCGGCGATTGCATCGACGGCCAGATCCTCGGGGCGCGTCGCAAATGATATCGGCTCAAGGTAGCGCTGAATATGCTGCAGAACTTCGCAATCCATTATGAATTTTTCGGGGCTCGCAATCAGCCCGCCTTCCAGCCAGCCGGCGGCGTGATAGACGACGTTCGTGCCAGACTGGATAGCGGCCCACAGGCTGTTGGACGTCTCCCACATGGCCTGCCCGTCGGGCACGTTCGCGGCACAAACACCAGACGATCGCATGGGCAGACCGTAGTACCGCGCCATCTGCCCCGTCATCTGGGTGGCCCGCATGTATTCTGGCGTTCCGAATGCGGGGGCGCCCGACTTCATGTCAACATTCGATGTAAACGTCCCGATCACGCAGGCACAGCCTGGGGCCACGTATTGGAACAGGGCGATGGCGCACAGGGCCTCTGCCAAGGATTGCGCAACCGCACCGGCCATCGTCACGGGGGCCATTGCGCCCGCCAATGTGAACGGAGTAACCACCACGGCCTGTCCCCTCCGCACCATGCGCAAGCAGCCATCGATCATGGGCACGTCATGTTTCAACGGCGACGTGGAATTGATGTTGGTGTAGAACTAAGTTTTCGCCTTAAAATATAATTAAATCAGACCGTTGGCGATCTTGACCATCTCCATCACGTCTTCAACCCGTTCCTTGCCCAGGCTGTAGGCATGCATGACCTTATCGGTCAGGGTCAGCTTGTCGTACAGCACATCCAGGTGCCGGACGCTGGCATGCACATCGACCGGCTCAACCGGATAACCGCCGGCAAAGTGGATGCAGTTAAAGTATTGGGTGAGCTTGAGCAGATTGGCACATTGTTCACGAGTACCGGGCACTTTGCGTCCCAATTCCATGTCCCAGTAATTTGGAGGCGAGGAAACATTGCCAAACAAGATGTGGTTGTCACCCAGAGTGATTTCATGGGCAGGATTGCGCGGTGTGATCGTGAACTTGGATGGCGCCTTGGCGACCATTTCCATGACAAATTCGCGATCCATATAGACAATTTCACCGTCGGTCTTGCAGCCTGCTTCTTTCAGAATCGTTAGTCCTTCTGGGTTCAGCATGGCTATGCCAATGTCTTCCAGGATACGCATGGCCGCGTCGTGCACGGCTTCGACACCCTCTTGGGTCAGCGGCTCGATCGGCGGGTCGATCAACTTGGGCAATCGCCAAGGCATTTGGTCGATCACGGTCCCGCCCCTGCGCGCGGCGTTCCCCGCGCGGCCACCGCCGCGCCTTCTGCGTCCTGACCCGTCTGCCATGGCGTCCTCCTGCGTCGTTTCAACAGGGTGGCCCCAACTGAACCGGCATCTCCGGTTCAAAGGCGACAGATTCTGTCGTTTTCACCGTCAGGCGGGCTTTTGATCCCCACTTCGTTCTGACAACCATGCAGGGATATGCCCGATATCCGGCAACACCACATCCGCATAAGGGGCCAACTCGGCAACATCGGCTGGACCTGTCAGCACCCCGACGGTGATCATCCCGGCGGCGCGCCCTGCCACAAGGTCGTGGGTGCTGTCGCCGATCATGGCCGTGCGCGCGGGGGCAATGTCAACGGCGCTGCAAAAGGCCAGCAACGGGTCCGGAGCCGGTTTGGCCCCATGGCCGCTGTCGAACCCGGCTATGAAATGAAATAGGTCGCGGACCTCAGCGGCTTCGAGTTGACGCAAGGCACTGAATTCACTGTCATTGGTCATGACACCAAGCTTGAGGTTCTGCCCAAGCAACCCCGTCAGGAACGGATGCAAAGCCACCGCCGGAACAAGCGGCGCTTCTGCGGCGGACGCCATCAAGTAGGCTTCCAACGCGTCCACGTCATGGCCCGGCAATGCCGACGCCATCAGTTCGGCTGCTTCGCGGTTCGTGCCTGCAATGATCGGACTGTCCGGCAGATAACATTGCGCCGTCAGATCAAACCGGGCTACCTCGGCAATGCGTGCTGCGATGGCCGGATCGCCCTCGGACAACGTCGCGATCACTTCGGCGGTCCAAACGTTCCATGTGCCATCAAAATCAAACAGCGTGCCATCCTTATCGAACAGCAAGGCATCAAGTGTCATGTCCAGTGTACCTGTTCTCCGCCCGGCAATCCGGCGCGGGCCCGCATGGGCATGTCATATGAAATCCCTATTTCGTCACAAAACCGTGTAACCCAAGCGTCATCCATAAGAAGAAAATCGAAAATCGACCCGAGGAAGGCAGGGTCGGACACTTGTGCGCGCAGATCGTCTTCGGACGCGCCTGTTGACCCAAGAAAGACCGGCAATAGGTCTTCGTTCGAGACAAGCCACGCGACGGCCTGCAGGCCCAGTACTTCGGCAGCGTTCTGATCAAGGGGCATCATGTGGGCAGTCAGTTCATTTTCCGTGACTTCACCCTTTCAGTCTTGTCCCGAATTGACCATCGTCAAAACACGATGTCAGGCTGCGACCAATTTGACGAAGCCAGAACATGTTAGCGCTACCATATCGAGGAATCGCGTGGTATGATGCAGCATCAAACACGAGACTGGCAGTTCGAGGTAACCCATGCCCTTGCACCCATCCATAGCAGCCGTCACCGACCGTATCATCGATCGTAGCAAAGACAGTCGGGCCCGGTATCTGGCGCTCATGCGCGATGCCCAATCCAAACGACCGGCCCGCGCCCATTTGTCCTGCTCCGGCCAAGCACATGCGTTCGCCGCGGCGGGCGAAGATCAGGACGCGTTGGCCGTCGGAACAGCTGGCAATCTTGGGATTGTCACAGCCTATAACGACATGCTGTCCGCCCACCAGCCGTTTGAACGCTTTCCACAATTGATCAAAGCCGCGGCGCGCGAGGCTGGTGGCACGGCACAAGTCGCTGGCGGCGTGCCCGCGATGTGTGATGGCGTCACCCAAGGCGAAACGGGCATGGAACTGAGCCTGTTCTCGCGCGATGCCATTGCCTTGGCCACCGGAGTCGCGATGAGCCACAACGTGTTCGATGCCGCCGTGTTTCTGGGGGTTTGCGACAAGATCGTGCCCGGATTGGTGATCGCCGCACAGACATTTGGTCACTTGCCCATTGTGTTTCTGCCGGCCGGCCCGATGACCAGCGGCTTGCCCAACGACGAAAAAGCAAAGGTACGGCAACAATTCGCCGCCGGAGAAGTTGGACGGGACGCTTTGATGCGGGCCGAAATGGCTGCCTATCATGGCCCGGGCACCTGCACGTTTTACGGTACGGCAAACACCAACCAGATGCTCATGGAATTCATGGGCCTGCATTTGCCCGGCGCGTCTTTTGTCAATCCAAACACGGATGTCCGCGATGAACTGACGTGCGAAGGTGCGCGCGTTGCCCTTGCGAATTCCGCACTGGGCAACAACTACACGCCCACCTGCGATATCCTGGACGAGCGCGCATTTGTTAATGGTATGGTCGGCCTGAACGCAACGGGCGGCTCCACAAACCTGCTCATTCACCTGATCGCGATGGCGCGGGCGGGCGGCATATTGATCGACTGGCAGGACTTTTCCGACATTTCGGACACGGTGCCGCTGATGGCACGCGTCTATCCCAACGGACTGGCCGATGTGAACCATTTCCATGCCGCAGGCGGTCTGGGCTATATGATCGGCAGCCTTCTGGAAGAGGGGCTTTTGCACGATGACACTCGTACAGTGTTTGGAACCGGGTTGGCTGACTACACGATGGAGCCCAAGTTCAAAGAGGGCAAAGTCACGTGGGTCGCCGGCTCCGGCGAAACCCTGAACGACAAGATCCTGCGACCGGCAAATGACCCGTTCCAGCCGACAGGCGGATTGAAGCGTCTGGTCGGCAACCTTGGCACAGCGGTCATGAAAGTGTCGGCCGTGGCCGAAGAACACCAAATCGTCGAAGCCCCCGTGCGCGTGTTCAAGGATCAGAACGAGGTCAAGGCCGCATTCAAAAACGGTCAGTTCACGGACGACGTGATCGTCGTGGTGCGCTTTCAGGGACCCAAAGCCAACGGCATGCCGGAACTGCATAGCCTGACGCCTTTGCTGTCCATCTTGCAAGGCCGCGGCCAAAAGGTTGCTCTGGTCACGGATGGGCGGATGTCAGGGGCGTCCGGCAAGGTGCCGGCTGCGATCCATGTGTGCCCGGAAGCGGTTGATGGTGGACCGATCGCCAAAGTGCAGGACGGTGACCTGATGCGGGTCGACGCCGTTGCCGGCACGATCGAGGTTCTGACCGAAGGGGCAATGGCGCGACCGGCGGTGACCGAGGATATGACAAAGAATGAACATGGCACCGGGCGCGAGCTGTTCGCGTTTTTTCGGCGCGGCGTCAGCTCGGCCGATACCGGCGCCACCGTTTTCGGAGTTTAAACCATGGCAATCTCAGGATCTGACGCGGCCCAGAAGACGCGCGCGCTTTGTGAATTGGCACCGATTGTGCCAGTCATCGTCGTGCACCACGTGGCGCACGCGGAACCACTGGCCCGTGCCCTTGTGGCCGGTGGCTTGCCTGTTCTGGAGGTGACATTGCGCACACCCGCCGCGCTTGATGCCATTGCGGCAATGACGGCCGTGCCCGGCGCCCATGTCGGCGCCGGTACCGTGTTGACCCAAACCGACGCAGAAGCCGCACGCACAGCCGGTGCAACCTTTGCGGTTTCGCCGGGCGCCACGGACACGTTGCTGGACGCGTGCGAAGCCATGGAATTGCCAATGCTGCCGGGTGCGGCGACGGCGTCGGAGGCGATGCGCCTCTTTGAACGCGGATATGACATGCTGAAGTTCTTTCCCGCCGAAGCCTCCGGCGGAGCGCCGGCGTTGAAGGCGCTGGCCGCGCCGCTGCCGAAGATATCGTTCTGTCCAACCGGCGGCGTCAGCCCGGGAAATGCCGAAAGCTACTTGCGACTGCCGAATGTCGTGTGTGCCGGAGGCAGCTGGGTGGCCCCAGCGAACCTTATGACGGATGGAAAATGGGACGAAATTACAGATCTTGCGCAAGCCGCCGCGCGTCTGCCGCGCGGGTGATTATCCCAATGCTCTGGCGCAGCCCGCCAGAGCCGCCAAATCATCTGTTATCAACGACAGCGGTACCTGCGCCAGGTCTTGCTCAAACTGCCCGCTCAGCTTGAACGCGGACAAAAAAGCTCCGGCATAGGGACCTTGCAGCAGCGTGCGCGCGACGCTGCCAGCAAAGTAAATCCCATCACCTGGCATGTAGTGCAGGTAAATGTCGCGGGTCAAAAGCCCGCACAATTCCGCTGCAAGCATCAGACAATCATGCGCTGCACCGCCCTCCGCGGCGCGGGCGGACACATCATGGGCGCCGACGCCGTCTTGACCAGTCATCACCCGAAACAGCGTGCTGATGCCCCGTCCGGCCAGCAGCGTCTCGGCGGTCGGAAAGGTCGCCGACGCATTCGGCACCGCAGCGTCCAGGCATGATGCCACCGGTACCGGCAGACTGCTGTGACCAAACTCAGCCTCCAGTATCACCGGACCTCGGGGGTCATCCTTGGCCATGCAGACGTTGAGCCCCGTGCCAATGCCCACGACCAACCGTTGGCCGTTGCCGGTCGGGACCGCGCCGTCGCGCAAGGCCAGCAACTGGTCGGGCGCCAAGGCAGACAGACCATAGCCCAAGGCCACGATGTCGTTGATCAGGTTGACACCGGACACCGACAACCCATCCGCAAGACTGCCCGCATCAAAGGCCCAGTCGCGATTGGTCAGCCGCGCCGACTTGACCGACACCGGACCGGCAATTGCAATACAGGCCTTGGTCAGGTCTGGCTGGCCTTCTTCGCGCAGAAACGTGCGCGCGACGCTTAAGAAATCACCATGCTCGTCATTCCGATATCGACGCGGGGCCGCACTGAGACGGCCCTGCGCATCGACCAATGCCAAACGGGTATTGGTGCCACCAACATCTGAAACCAGAGACGGCATGTCCGGGTCCTTTGCCTAGTCGATCAAGCCTCAGCTTGGCTTGCCTTTTCATGCGGGTGTTTGCCCAGAATGATCATGCCAAGCAAGTCGTCATCCGTCACATCGCTGACATTCACCGTGCCAACCAGCTTGCCATTCTTCATCACGGATGCGCGATCGCACAATTCCATCACATCATGGATATCGTGACTGATCAGGAAAATGCCAATGCCTTCGGCTTTGAGTTGCTGGATCAACTCTGAAACCATCTGGGTTTCATGTGGGCCAAGCGCAGCGGTCGGCTCGTCCATGATCAGGATCCGCGCGTTGAAATAGACTGCGCGGGCGATGGCGACCGATTGCCGCTGCCCTCCGGACAAGGCCGAAACCGGTTCGGCGAACTTTTTGAAGTTCGGGTTCAGACGGTTCATGATCTTGCGCGTTTCCGCTTCCATTTGCGCATCATCGACAAACCCCATCGGGGTCACCAACTCGCGCCCAAGAAACAGGTTCGATGCGGCATCCAGATTGTCGGCCAACGCGAGGGTCTGATAGATCGTTTCGATGTTGTGGGCCCGGGCATCGCGTGGGTTCCTGATCGTCACCGGCTCGCCGTTTATCCGGATTTCACCGGTGTCCATGGCGTAGGCGCCGGACAAGATCTTGATCAGGGTCGACTTGCCAGCGCCGTTGTGTCCCAACAGGCCGACAACCTCGCCTGGATAAAGATCGACGCTGACATGGTCGACCGCCTTGATCCCGCCAAAGGCGATGGAGATGTCCTTCATCTCCACCATAGGGGTTCCTGTGTTTTGATTTGTCATCTTCGCCTCCCTTACTTGGATCTGCGGCGGTAAAGAATGTCGAGGAAGACCGCGAGGACAAGCACCGATCCGACGACGATTTGCTGAATGGCCGCGTCAAAGCCCGACAACACCATGCCTGTTTGCAGTGACTGCATCACAAAAGCCCCCAGGATGGCCCCGTAAATGGTGCCGACCCCGCCGCTCAGCGATGTTCCGCCAATAACGGCAGCCGCAATCACGTAAAGTTCGTCCAGCGTGCCAAGCGCGTTGGTTGCCGCGTTCAAGCGCGCGGATGCAACCACCGCCGACAGCCCGGTCAACGTGCCCATCAGGGCATAGATCTTGACCATCATCCATTTGGTGTCGATCCCGGCCAAGGCCGCGGCCTCGGGGTTGCCACCGATCGCGTAAACGTACCGGCCAAATCGCGTGCTGGTCATCAGAAACGTCATGAAAATGGCCACAGCGATCAAGATCAGGACCGGAATGGCGAAGCCATGGCTGATGAACAAGCCTTCTGGCGGGATCTCGATCCCTTCGGCCTGTGCATACCGCCGAACGATGCCGCGCGGCCAAGGGTAGGAATTGACTAGCAACGTGGCCCCCAACACCGCTCCACACCCAACGACAGCCAGGAAAACCTCGGCCCACATCGGGCGCAGCGGAAACTGGAACTTTTGGCGCTGACGCCGGCCAAAGGCGATCAAGGCAAGCACGCCCAAGCACCCCAGTATCCCAACGATCCAGCTGCCGGTGGCACCGACAGCGCCATAGGGACCGCCGCCCAGAAGAGCAAAGGTCTGATCGACCGGCGAGATGGTTTCGCCCCGCGCCACAAGAAAGGCCGCGCCACGCCAGACCAGCAAGCCACCGAGCGTGACGATAAAGGCCGGGATGGTCAAATAAGCAATCAACCAACCGTGCAAGGCACCAACAAGACAACCCACGATCATCCCGGTGATGACGGCGATGATCCAGATCATCGGGTGTCCAAGACCAAAGACTGCAGGCAGAATGTTGACCTGCATGATGCCCATGATGATTGCGCAAAAGCCCAGCAGCGATCCCACTGACAAATCAATGTTACGGGTCACGATGACGAGGACCATGCCGGTTGCCATGATGCCGATAGACGCGGTCTGAACGCTGAGGTTCCACAGGTTACGCGGCGTCAAAAAGGCGCCGAACCCGTTCACAAAGTAGCCGTACAGGTGAAAGCCAACCCAAATCAGCGTCAGTGCGCCAAGCATGCCGAGCAGGCGGGTATCAATTTCGGTGGCGGCAAGGAACCGCTGTATCGGGTTTTGCGGGGGTGCCGCAGCAGTCGAATTTTGTGTGCTGTCTGTCATTGATCTGTCCCGGTCGGTCTTGGCTTCGTTGATGCTGCCGGATCATGGCAGCGAATGTGGTCCGATCGTTCGCTTCTGGCCAGCGCCGAAACGGGTCACATTTCAAATTGTCCGGAGTTGGAGAGCGCCGGGCGAACCCGCCCGGCGCAAGCTGCAATCAGCAGCCGGTGACACCGTCCATCGCGCCTTCGCAGACTTTGTCTTTGGCGATGTGGCCTGCGTCGATGACAACGTTGATGTTGTCTTTGGTCACGGGTGTTGGCGCCAGGAAGATCGCGTTCATCTCAACGCCCTTCTCGCCGCCGGACCATTTCTCGGACCCATCGATCGCATCCATGGCTGTGCCGTTCGCCATCGCAACCGCAACGGCAGCTGCTTCAGCACCCAGCTGACGCGCATCTTTCCAGACCGACACGGTCTGCGTGCCGCGCGCAACGCGGTTGAGGGCGGCGTGGTCCCCGTCCTGTCCACCAACCGGCACAGTCAGGCCTTGCGCGGTCAAAGCGGCGATCGCACCGCCAGCCATGCCGTCGTTCTGAGCCAGAACAGCGTCAACATTGTTGTTCGCAGCCGTCAGGATCTGTTCCATGTTCTTCTGCGCGTTATCCGGCTTCCAACCATCAGTGAAGGTTTCACCGACGATTGTAATGCTGCCGCCGCTGACCTTGTCACCGATCACTTCCATCATGCCTTCCAGCAGGAAGCCGGCGTTTGGATCACCCTTGTCGCCTTTGATGATCGCGAAATTGCCGTCTGGCTGGGAGGCCGTCACGGTTTCCGCGATGATGCGGCCGACACCCTTGTTGTCGAAAGTGATGTAGAAAGTCCGATCATCTTCGATCAACCGGTCATAACCCACGACCGGAATGCCTTCGTTGTCGGCTTGGTCCACGGCTGGACCGATGGCGTCCTTGTCCATGGCCAGAATGATCAGCGCATCTGCGCCCTGTGCAATCAGCGCTTCAACATCGGTCAGCTGTTTTGCAGCCGAAGCTTGGGCATCCGCAGAGATGTAGCGCGCGCCCAACTCGTCCAGCTTTGCCTTGATGGCAGCCTCGTCGGTTTTCCAGCGCTCTTCTTGAAAGTTCGACCAGCTTACGCCCACGGTCAGGTCCTGTGCGTAGGCTGCCGTGCTCATAAGTGCGCCAACGGAAACCGCGGCGACGGTTGCAAAGAATTTCATTTGTATCCTCCCAAAACGGTAAAGCGATCCCTTGGTTCACGCCAAGGCCGCCATGCAAAGATCGTGAGCCATTTTAATTTGAATTGCAAATTAAATCGGGTAGGCTTGAAAAAAATAATCTGGAGACCGGATAAAGGCCCAGTACTCTGGGACAGAAAACCGATCCGGCGGCACAAGAGCCGCATAATGGGAGGGCCGCCAAGTGGCTGGTGTAGAAAGAGAAATTGGCCGCCGCCAATTGTTCTTTGCGATACGCGACGCGCGAGCGGTACCGCGTATCGAGCTGTCTGACCTTACCGGGATCAGCCGAGCCACGGTCACGACGATCACTGCGGACTTGATTCGAGAAGGCCTCATCGAAGAGGTGGCGCGCCCATCAGACACCCAAGATGGCCGGCGCGGGCGACCCCGGGTCGACCTCAAGATTCGCGGCGACGCCCGGCTGGTCGCCGGGATAAAAATCCTCAACAACGAGGTGTCGCTCGTGATGTTCGATTTCGAAGGCAATCAGCTGGCCGAACACGTCGTCCGGCTGAACAAGCGGATTTTCGAACCCGACGAACTTGCATCGAACCTTGCCCGGGCCGTCGATGCGCTCGCCGGCCTCGTCGGGAAGACGCGCAAGGACCTGTCCGGCGTCGGTATCGGGATCGCCGGTATCGTGGATGCGGCCCATGGTTTTGTCCATTGGTCCCCGTCGTTGTCGGAAAAGAACGTTGAATTCGCGGACATCGTGGAAAGACGCGTGGGCCTGCCCGCCTACATCGACAACGACGCCAACCTGGTTGCCGTGGCGGAAAAGCGGTTTGGGCTGGGTAAGGAACACAGCGATTTCATCGTGGTTACCATTGAGAGCGGCGTTGGACTGGGCATTGTCATTGGCAATGAACTGTATCGCGGGGCGCGCGGGTGCGGCGCCGAATTCGGACACACGAAAGTGCAGCTGGATGGTGCTCTGTGCCGCTGTGGACAACGCGGCTGCCTTGAAGCCTATGTGGCGGACTATGCCCTGTTGCGGGAAGCATCTTTGGTCATGCGCGAAACCGGCACCGCCAACGAAACCCCCGACATGCAAACCCTTTTGGCGGCCGCTCGTCAGAACAACCAGATGGCGCAAAGCATCTTGCGCCGGGCCGGTCGGATGTTTGCCATGGGATTGGCCAACCTTGTGAACGTGTTCGACCCTGAATTGATCGTACTGGCAGGCGAACAAATGCAGTTCGATCACCTGTATTCCGATGAGGTCATGCAGGCGATGCACAGTTCGATCGTGCAGGTCGACAAACCCCCGCCCCAGGTGGTCACCCACAAATGGGGCAGCTTGATGTGGGCGCGTGGGGCGGCGACCTATGCGCTGGACAACGTGACCCTGCGTGCGCTGAACGGGGGTGAGATGTATGCGGCTTAGCGCCCTGCCCTATCTTCTGAGCGCTACGTTTGGGGCGGCTGAACCGGTCTTTGAACCCGTTGCCGTACCGGCACACGCCTATACGGGCGGTTGGGAACATTTTGTGGGCGGCGGTGTGGCAGTATTTGATTGTGACGGCGATCATCGACCCGAGCTCTACGTCGCGGGTGGTGAGGCGACCGCGGCCCTGTTTCGCAACCAAGATCAGTCAGCCCTTGCCTTTGATATCGAAACACCCAAAGCACTGTCCCTGACCGGTGTCACCGGCGCCTATCCACTCGACATCGATGGTGACAGTTGGCTCGATCTTGCGGTCCTTCGGGTCGGGGAGAACCTGTTGATGCGCGGTCTGCCGGATTGCGGGTTTGAACCGTTTGACGAACTGGGTTTCGCAAGTGCGGACCGCTGGACCACCGCGTTTTCCGCAACTTGGGAGTCGGACGCAGATTTGCCGACGCTGGCGTTTGGGAACTACGTCGATCGAACACATCCCGAAGGCCCATTTGAAGCCTGCGACGACAACGCGCTCTATCGACCTATGGGCGACGGCTACTCCGCCCCGAGCATGTTGCAGCCGGGCTTTTGCGCATTGTCCATGCTGTTCACCGATTGGGGGGGCTACGGACGCGCGGATCTGCGCATCAGCAACGACCGACACTACTATGTCAGCGCAGGTCATGAACAGCTATGGGCCATGGAGCCGACCCCCCGCCTGTTCACGGAAGAGGAGGGCTGGTTGCGGCACAAGCTTTGGGGCATGGGCATCGCCGCCCGCGACATGACGGGCGATGGCCGTGCCGAGGTGATGCTGAGCTCGATGGGCGATCAACGCATGCAGTCGCTGGAAAGCGGCGGCAAACCGACCTTTCGGGATGTGCCATTCGGCATGGGAACAACTGCGCACCGTCCCTATACCGGTGGCGATGGTCGCCCCTCAACGGGCTGGCACATCGCCTTTGGCGATGTGCAGAACGACGGTCGAGATGACATATTTATTGCCAAGGGCA
>CAWUIW010000048.1:0-14961 GCA_963922515.1 uncultured Rhodobacterales bacterium
TATAGGTTTCATGGCTGTCGACCGAATTGCCACGGAACACGGGTTTGGCCCATGGAAATCAAAGTTTCAGGGGTTGATCAGTGAAGGTCGGTTGGGTTCTGACAAAGTCTTGCTGTTGAAACCCGAAACTTTCATGAACCGCTCCGGTCAGTCGGTTGGTGAAGCAATGCGGTTTTACAAGATCGACCCAGAAGATGTTGTGGTGTTTCATGACGAATTGGATCTTGCTCCGTGCAAATTGCGGGTCAAGAAAGGGGGCGGACATGCCGGACATAACGGCCTGCGCTCGCTGCATGGACACATCGGAGACAGCTACGGGCGGGTTAGGTTAGGCATTGGGCATCCCGGTCGGAAAGAGTTGGTGCCTGCATATGTGCTTCATGATTTCGCCAAATCTGATCAAGAGTGGCTCGAACATCTCATTCGGGGTATCGCAGAGGGTGCGCCGCATCTTGCGGGAGGAGACGCGGGCAAATTCATGAACGCGGTCGCTCTGCGCACTGCTCCCCCAAGATCGTCCAAGACAACCAAAGTACCAGAGGCAGAGCCGACGCAACCGCCCGCCCCAGAGACGGAAGACACGCGCAACCCCCTGCAAAAGCTCATGGATAAGTTCCGATGAAACTGCCCGACGCCCTTCGGACACAGGCCCGCGCATGTGCAAGCCTTGGATCGCCTTTTATGGACCGACTGCTGACTGCGCTCGCCGAAAACTGGGACGCCAGTACGCGGCTAGGCGCTCTGTTTGAAGGCTGGGACGCCGAAGATATCGGACCGGGTGGCGCGTCTCTGCCCTTGCGCCTGGCAGGTGGTTTGCACGCGTTGGTCCTGAACGAGCACGCGCCGGATTTGAAAGCCGTCTATCCACCAAACGAGGTGGCGCAAGTCGACTTTCTGCCCGCGGTGATGACAGCCCTGCGCCAGCATGAAGACTTCTTGCTCGACTGGGTCGCATCGCCACCGCAAACCAATGAAGTTCGGCGCAGCACCGCGCTGATTGCGGTTGGTCATTGGCTGGCTGCGCGTTACGGCTTGCCTTTTCGCCTTTCCGAATTGGGGGCCAGCGGCGGTTTGAACCTGATGTGGGATCACTATGCGTTGGACACTCGTCTGGGGCAACTTGGTCCCTCAGCGCCAACGCTCAGCCTGACGCCAGATTGGCATGGATCCTTGCCACAACAGGCAAAGGTCGATGTGCTGGAAAGGCAGGGGGTTGACCTGAATCCGCTCGACCTGCGCGCACCGGACCAACGCCTGCGACTGCTGGCATATCTGTGGCCAGATCAGCCGCACCGCGCCCAGCTCACCTCTGCTGCCATTGATGGGCTGGCGGCAAATGTTGCGCGCGCAGATGCCATTGACTGGCTGGCGAACAGGTTGGACGACCCCAAACCGGGGAGCTTGCACTTCGTGTTTCATACTGTGGCGTGGCAATACTTCCCCACCGCGGCGCAGGCGCGTGGCACCCGACTGATCGAAGAAGCCGGTGCACGCGCAACGGCGCAGGCCCCGCTGGCGTGGTTCGGCATGGAAAACGATGGTGCAGAAAAAGGGGCGGCTTTGACCCTTCGACTTTGGCCGGGCGACCACACGTTCGACATGGGCCGCGCGGATTTTCATGGGCGATGGGTTGTATTTGATCCGCGCGACAGTGACGATCCTCGCACGGCAAAGTCACCGCAACGCGTCTGAAACGGATAACTGGCACATGCGCAAACTACTTTTCTGGATCCTGCGAATTGTTCTGGCCTTGTGTGTCGCAGCTCTGGTTGTCGCGATTTGGAAGCGGGAGGAACTGCAGCGGCTTTACGCTGTGAATACCCTGTTCGACGAGAACCGCATCGTCAGCAATTTCAGCGATATGGAAGGCGCCTTTTTAACGGCTCCTATGCCACGGTCTGCATCAACCGTGAGCGACTTGCCCGCTGGACCCACTGCGACTTTGCCCGCAGAAGTCGACCCGTGGATCACCGATCGATTTGTAACCTCGCTTCTCGTGGCCAAGTCCGGCGCGGTTGTGCATGAAAGCTACTATCTTGGCACCGGATCAGAGGACCAGCGGATATCATGGTCGATTGCCAAGAGCTACCTGTCAGCCCTGTTTGGCATCGTCATGGCCGAGGGTCACATTGCGTCACTGGATGATCCCGTGACCCAATATGCGCCGAGCCTAGAAAACACGGCCTACGCGAACGCAACGGTGCGCAACGTGTTGAACATGGCCAGCGGGGTCGTGTTTGACGAAGACTATCTCGACTACGATTCTGACATCAACCGGATGGGTCGCGTGATTGCGCTTGGCGGCAATTTGGATGATTTCGCGGCGTCGCTTTCGGAAACCTTCGCTGCGCCCGGGCAGACATGGCAATATGTATCGATCGATACGCATGTGATTGGCATGGTCCTTCGGGGCGCGACCGGTCAAAGCGTCGTCGATCTGTTGCGCGAGAAGATTCTGGACCCTTTGCAGCCCGAAGCCGATGCCTATTACATCACGGATGGTGATGGCGTGGCCTTTGTGTTGGGCGGTTTGAATATCACAACACGAGACTATGCGCGGTTCGGCATAATGATCGAACAGTCTGGTCAATGGAACGGCCAGCAGATTGTTCCGGCTGATTGGGTTGCAGCCTCGACTCGCGCATCCGCGCCGACGGAGCCCGGGAAGACCCAGTACGGCTATCAATGGTGGTCACCATCGGATGCACGACCTGGCGAATTTTTTGGCCGTGGCATTTATGGGCAATACCTCTACATCGATCAGCAGAAAGACATTGTGATTGTGGTCACCGCCGCCGATCGCAAATTCCGTGAAAGAGGCGTCCACACGTCCAATATCGAAGTGTTGCGACGTATTGCCGACCAGATTTAGGAGACGCGGATGCAGCCGGATGAAAGCCTGAACGTCGCGGGTGGACCGCTTGAACCCTGCTCGTCGGATCCGTTGACCGGCTTCTTTCGGGACGGGCACTGCAATACATGCGCAGCGGATCAAGGCAGCCACACTGTGTGTGCGGTCATGACCGCAGAGTTTCTCGCCTTCTCCAAGTACGTTGGAAATGACCTCAGCACACCACGGCCAGAGTTTCGCTTTCCCGGGCTCAATCCCGGAGATCAATGGTGCCTATGTGCTGCACGTTTTCTGCAGGCCCACGAGGAAGGCTGCGCGCCGAACGTGTCGCTGGCGGCCACGCATAAAGGGGCGTTAGAGATCGTACCACTGGACGTTCTGGAGCTCTACGCGCTTCGTCCAAACAGCCGCGATTGACACCTCATCAAGCCACGTTGCGAAACAAGAACAGATAGGGCCCCGCAATGTACATCATGTGCCTGAATGGCTGGGGCGGCACGCTGAACGATCGCTTGCTGCCGTATGTGGCAAGTGCGGCCCCGGATGTGCTGTGTCTGCAAGAGGTCGTTCACAGCCCTGCCACCACCAAGGGCTGGCTCACATACCGCGATGGGGAGCACGTGCTGTCGCAACGGGCAAACTTCTTTGCGGATGTACAAGCCGTATTGCCAGAACACGCGGCAACCTTCTGCCCGGCTGCAGAAGGCGTGCTTTGGGACAATGATGTTCCTGTTGCGTCGCATTGGGGGCTCGCAACCTTCGTCCAGCGAACGCTGCCGGTCGTTGGGCAGGTGCAGGGCTTTGTTCACAAAGACTATGAACCGAACGGGTTCGGGGACCATCCACGATCCCGCTCGGCGCATGGGGTTCGAGTGTATGACAAGGTTGCAGATCGTTTCGTTACGGTCGTTCATATGCACGGATTGCGCGACCTGCGCGGGAAGACAGATACACCGGATCGCACTGCGCAAGCCCACAGCTTTTTGAAACTGGCCCGGTCCGTGGCAGACGCAGGCGACCTTGTCGTGTTGTGCGGCGACTTCAATGTGGAACCCGAAAGCCAGACCTTGCAAATGCTGGCAGATGCCGGGTTCACCGAACTGGTAGAGCTTGGGGGATTTCCCGGCACCCGCAGCCAGCATTACAAAAAGCCAGGCAGGTTTGCGGACTACATGCTGGTCAACGATGTGCATGCTGTCCGCGACTTTGCGGTGGTTTATGATCCTGAAGTGTCGGACCACTGCCCGCTGGTGCTGCACCTCTAACTGGGCGACGGCGCAAGTGTTCAGATGCTTTGCCCGCCCGAAACCTCGATCCGTTGCCCTGTCATCCACTGGCTGCCCGCAACCAGCAGCCCCGAAATCGCATCTCCGATATCGTCCGGCAGCCCGACGCGCCCCATGGCGGTGGATGCCGCAATGAACTTGTTCAGATCCGGCACGTCCCGCACCGCTCCGCCGCCAAAGTCGGTCTCGATGGCCCCTGGCGCCACCGCGTTCACAGCGATCCCGCGTGGGCCCAGTTCGTGTGCCAAGTACCGGGTATAAACTTCGATCGCACCTTTCATCGCCGCGTATGCGCCATATCCGGGGATGGTGAATCTGGCCAAACCGGTCGACAGGTTGACGATGCGACCACCGTCTTCCAGCATCGGTGCGAGCATTTGGGTCAGGAAGAAAACACCCTTCAAATGCACATTCATCAAGCTGTCAAATTGATCGACGGTCATATCCTTCAATGGCGCGTGTATGCCGTGCCCGGCATTGTTCACAAGAAAGTCGAACGTCTCTCGCCCCCAAGTGTCTTTCAAAGTGGAACAGAGCGCGGTGTGGAAACTTTCAAATCCGTCCACATTGCCCGTATCCAGCTGCAAAGCCACCGCCGCGCCCCCCTGTTCGATTATGCCTGCGACGACGCTTTGCGCCGCTTTGGCGTTTCCTAGGTAGGTGAGAACGACGCCGACACCTTGCGCAGCCAGCTTCTGGGCGGTGTTCCTACCCAAACCGCGGCTACCGCCAGTGATCACTGCAATTTTCGTCATGGTTCGATCCTCTATCGGTTGTAGGGCCAAACATAAGAGGACATCAGCTTACCCGCGTGCCAATTCGCCCAAATCATCTGCCTAAATCTCCAGATCACTTAGAAAAATGTCGCTTGTCGAAATTAGGCTTGTTACCCACTAAGGCGGCTGGCAGAGCGACACCAATGAACAGACTCATCCATGATCTAACGCAAAATGTGGCCCGATTTAACTGTTTTAAGGCGATGTATCCTACTTCGACGCCCGTACTCAGCGTGCTTTTCGACCCTGCGCCGACCAGAATGGAGGCTATGATTTATGATCCAGTCGTTTGCCTTGTTCTCCAAGGTCGCAAAGAAACGCACATTGGTGATAAATGCATCAGTTTTGGCGCAGGGGACTCACTGATCGTCAGCCATTCTGTGCCCGTTGTTGCCGCCGTGACAGAGGCAACGCGTCAACGCCCCTATGTCGCGCTGGTCCTTTCGATCGACCTTGATGCCGTGCGCGCACTTTATGACGAGGTGGGGACAATCTTAAAGCCGAAGCCGACCGCTGACACGCTGGCCGCCGCCTCCACCGACCCGCGGTTGATTGATGCACTGTCACGGCTTTACTACGCCAGTGAAGATCCCGCTGATGCAAAGGCCCTGGTGCCTCTGTATCTGCGTGAGGTTTATTTCCGTCTTTTGCAGGCGGACCACGGCGGCATGCTGCGCCAGATGCTGTGGCGGGAAAGCAATGAAAGCCGCGTCGGTCGCGTCATTGCGCGCTTGCGACGGGACTATGCAAAACCCATGTCCGTCGCGGAACTTGCCTCTGACGCGAATATGTCTGTGTCAGGCTTTTATGAGCGCTTCAAATCGCTGACCGCCCGGTCCCCCTTGCAGTTTCAAAAAGATCTGCGATTGACGGAGGCGCAGCGCCTTCTGACACGCGAAGGCCAGAATGTCTCGACGACGGCTTTTACCGTCGGATACGAAAGCCCGACACAATTCAGCCGGGAGTATTCCCGGAAATTTGGTGTGTCGCCTCGCGCGGACATGTCAAAACACCTGGCGGCCTAACCAAATTGGGCCGCGTCTACGCACGCCACTAATTTCAAGAACTGACGCGTGGCCAGCGAAAGGCGGATGTCCTAGTCAAGACCCCCGCCTTGCGCTTCAGTGAAAGTCGCGCCCTTCGCCGGGGCCCATTTCGAAGCCCAAGGCGCGCGCAACTGTGAAGATATCCTTGTCGCCACGACCACACATGTTCATGCAGATGATGTGATCCTGGGGCAGCTTCGGCGCGATTTTCATGACATGCGCCAACGCGTGTGAAGGCTCCAGCGCGGGAATTATGCCTTCCTTCGTGCAGCAAAGCTGAAACGCTTCCAGCGCTTCGCGATCCGTGATGGACACGTATTGAGCGCGCCCAATATCATGAAGCCACGAATGCTCTGGCCCGATACCTGGGTAATCCAAACCCGCAGAAATCGAATACCCCTCTAGGATCTGGCCAGCTGCATCCTGCAAGAGGTAGGTGCGGTTGCCATGCAAAACACCGGGACGACCACCCGTCAGAGAGGCACAGTGTTCCATTTTGTCGTTCACACCTTTGCCGCCGGCTTCGACGCCAATGATTGAAACGTCCGCATCATCAAGGAACGGATAGAACAGGCCCATTGCGTTCGAGCCACCGCCGATGGCGGCAATGATCGTATCGGGCAAACGTCCTTCTGCGGCCTGCATCTGCTCTTTCGCCTCTTTGCCGATGATGGACTGAAAGTCCCGTACCATCGCAGGATAGGGATGCGGGCCCGCGACGGTTCCGATGCAATAGAAAGTATCGCGAACATTGGTGACCCAGTCGCGCAAGGCGTCGTTCATCGCGTCTTTCAAAGTGCCTCGGCCGCTGGTGACGGGAATGACCTCTGCCCCCAACAGTTTCATACGGAAAACATTCGGTGCCTGTCGTTCGACATCATGGGCCCCCATGTACACGACGCAATCCAAACCAAACTTGGCACACACGGTGGCCGTGGCCACGCCATGCTGACCAGCCCCGGTTTCAGCGATGATCCGCGTCTTTCCCATGCGCCGCGCCAGAATGATCTGGCCGAGTACATTGTTTATCTTGTGCGCGCCCGTGTGGTTGAGCTCGTCTCGCTTCATGTAGATTTTTGCGCCGCCCAGATGTTCCGTCAGCCGCTCAGCGTAGTATAGCGGGCTGGGACGCCCCACATAGTGGGTCCACAAATCATGCATTTCCGCCCAGAAGTCGGGATCGGTTTTGGCCTTTTCGTACTCCTCTTCCAAGCTCAGGATCAGTGGCATCAGCGTTTCGCTGACAAACCGACCGCCAAATTGGCCGAACCGTCCGTTTTCATCCGGACCAGTCATGAAAGAATTGAAAAGCTCGTCCGCCATAACTTACCTCGTTGCTTCAGCCTTGTGACCTAGCCGGGATGACAAGTGTCGTAAAGCACCGGAACGCAAGTATGCGACAACGGCGCCACCGCTCGATTGAACTCAGACCATGTCGTGTTGCGATGCTTGTGCAGCTGACACGAATTCACGCATCAAAGTCGCATCCTTTTGGCCCGGCGCGGTTTCGACGGCCGAACTCAAATCCACCTGATTGGCCCCGCTGACACGAATGGCCTTTGCGACGTTGTCTTTCGTCAAACCACCTGCAAGCATCCACGGTTTTTGCCAACGCCGCCCGGCCAGCAACTGCCAATCGAAAACCAAACCATTCCCGCCCGGTCGCGAGGCATCCTTGGGTGGCTTGGTGTCGACCAGAATTTGATCTGCCACCGCTTCATAGGCCGCAATAGCGCCCAGATCATCGACCGTAGCAATGCCAACCGCTTTCATGACAGGCAAACCGAACTTTGTGCGCACTTCGGCCACGCGCTCCGGTGGTTCTGATCCATGCAGCTGAACCATATCAATCGGTACGTTTCGAAGCAGATCGTCAAGCGTTGTGTCCGTCGCATTGACGGTCAACGCAACTTTACAAATGCCCACAGGCACCTGTGCGGCGATGGCAGACGCTGTGTCGAAATCAACATTTCTCGGCGACTTCGGAAAGAACACGAGCCCGATGTAGCGCGCCCCAGCGCTGTCCGCCGCAAGGGCATCCTGTGGCCGCGTCAGACCACAAATTTTAACGCGAATAGGTTCGAGCATTGGACCTAGCGAGCTTCGTCCAGTATGGCGAGCACTTCGTCCTTGCCTTCGTTCTTTTCGGTTTTCAGCTTGGCCACTTCGCGCTCAAGCCGGCGGTTTTCCCGCTGAGATACTCGCGCCGCGCTGCGATGCCGATGCTCGCGCAACCATTCCAGGATGTATCCGACCAAAAGACCAACCGCGACACCACCCAACAGAACGGCAAACAGCGGCAACGTTATGGAACGGTTGAACCCGACCAGCCCGGCCATATTGTCGTGGATCAGGTTCAGCGTTACAGGTTCGCGGTTCGCCATCGTGAAAGACACCAACAGGATCGTTATAACGACCAGAATGGCGTACTTGATGTAGCGCATCACTCTTCCTTTCCATTCAGTCGATCGCGCAGCAATTTGCCTGTCTTGAAAAATGGCACGTGCTTTTCTTCGACTTCAACCGTTTCCCCGGTGCGCGGGTTACGACCCGTGCGCGCATCTCGCTTCTTGACCGAAAACGCGCCAAATCCGCGCAATTCAACACGATCCCCCCGGGCCATTGCGCCGGTGACTTCGTCGAAAACGGTATTCACAATCCGCTCGACATCACGCTGGTAGAGATGGGGGTTTTCATCGGCAATCTTTTGTATCAGTTCCGACCGGATCATCGGCTTGGTCCTCCCGTCGCGACGTGTTGTCGTCGTTCGTGTGCTCAAGACTATAGGAACAAACGCGATTTTCTGAAACCAGAACTATAGAGTTCAAGGCGGATTCCGCGCAGATTGCCTTGAATTCGCCTAGCGAAAGCCGCCGTGCCCTGCATGTACGAAAGGCTTAGTAAGGTTCAGGTCCCAATTTCGCGGCTGCAGCGAATAGTTTGATTCGCAACGAAAACGGCCTCGCGCAATTTGCGCGAGGCCGCTTGATCTTGATCTGGCGTGGTCAGGCGTTACTCATCGCCTTTGAGGGCTGCACCCAGGATATCACCCAGCGACGCGCCGCTGTCGGATGATCCAAACTGTTCAACCGCTTCACGTTCTTCGGCGATCTCACGCGCCTTGATCGATAGTCCCATGCGGCGTGTTTTGGTGTCGATGTTCGTGACGCGCACGTCCACCTTGTCACCGACGTTGAACCGCTCTGGGCGTTGCTCGGCGCGATCCCGTGACAGGTCAGAGCGGCGGATGAAAGATTTCATACCTTCGTATTCGACCTCGATACCGCCATCTTCGATGGCTGTCACTTCAACCGTGACGATCGAGCCGCGTTTGACGGCACCGGTCGCTTCAGCGAACTTGTCTCCGCCCAGCGCCTTGATCGACAGCGAGATACGTTCTTTTTCGACGTCAACTTCCGACACAACGGCCTGAACAACATCGCCCTTGCGGTAGTTCTGGATTGCATCTTCGCCACGTTCATCCCAGCTGAGATCGCTGAGGTGAACCATGCCATCGATGTCGCCCGGCAAGCCGACGAACAAACCGAACTCGGTGATGTTCTTGACTTCGCCTTCGACCTGCATGCCTTCGGGATGCTCTTCGGCGAACACTTCCCAAGGGTTGCGCATGGTTTGTTTCAAGCCCAGCGAAACGCGGCGCTTGGACCCGTCAATTTCCAGAACCATGACTTCCACTTCTTGCGATGTGGAAACGATCTTGCCGGGGTGCACATTTTTCTTGGTCCACGACATCTCGGACACGTGAACCAAACCTTCGACGCCAGGTTCCAGTTCGACGAACGCGCCGTAGTCGGTGATGTTCGTCACCCGACCTTGGTGCACGGATTCCAGTGGGTACTTGGCGGCCACAAGATCCCACGGATCTTCTTGCAGTTGCTTCATTCCCAGCGAAATGCGGTGGGTGTCTTTGTTGATCTTGATGACCTGCACCTTGACAGTCTCGCCAATTGTCAGGATCTCGGACGGGTGGTTGACCCGGCGCCATGCCATGTCGGTGACGTGCAGCAGGCCGTCGACACCGCCCAAGTCCACAAAGGCCCCGTATTCGGTGATGTTCTTGACCACGCCGTCCACAGCCTGACCCTCGGCCAGATTGCCAATGACCTCGGCGCGCTGTTCGGCACGGCTTTCTTCCAGAATAGCCCGGCGCGACACCACGATGTTGCCACGGCGGCGGTCCATTTTCAGGATCTGGAACGGTTGCTTCAGACCCATCAACGGGCCCGCGTCCCGCACGGGGCGCACATCAACCTGACTGCCGGGCAAGAACGCAACAGCGCCGCCCAGATCGACGGTGAAACCGCCTTTAACACGGCCAAAGATCGCGCCTTCGACACGGGCATCATCTGCAAAGGCTTTTTCCAGACGATCCCAGGCTTCTTCGCGACGGGCCATCTCACGGCTGATGACAGCTTCGCCACGGGCGTTTTCAGCGGCGCGCAGATAAACCTCGACCTCGTCACCAACTTCGACGCTGGGTGCTTCACCGGGTTCTGCGAATTCTTTAAGTTCGACGCGGCCTTCCATTTTGTAACCGACATCGATGATGGCTTGGCCCGCTTCGATCGCGATGACTTTGCCTTTGACAACAGACCCTTCATCGGGTGTGTCCATTTCGAAGCTTTCGTTCAGGAGGGCTTCGAATTCCTCCATGGATGCGTTCGCCATGTGGCTTTTGGTTTCCTTTTACGTTTCGTTTTCGGGCCGCACGGTTGTCTCCGCGGGTCTTTGGTGATGATTGCCAGTTGAAAAAGCGAAGGGTCGGACAATACCGACCCTGCTTCGCTTCCCCGGTCGTGGGTGTTCCCCCACTTTGATCTCGCGCGTCCTAGGCCAAGCCGCGGCGGTTTGCAACCCCTTGGGTCACCCGACGTGGCACAGACTGTGCCAATCGGTCCAAATGACTGGCAAAAGAAGATATTGTCAGGCAGGCTCTGAGAAACACCCATTGGATAAGCATGTTTGATCTTAGAGTTTTGATTTGGATCGTCGCGCCGGTCGCGCCACTGGTTGCAGCGTTGGTCCTACTGAACGTTATTGACGCCGGGCAATCCAACTTCGTGAACCTGCTGCCGGCCACCACTTCTCTGATCGACTCCGGTCGTGATCTGACATTCTTTTCTCATTACGTTTCCTATCTCGGCGTTGCGCTGTTTCACGTAGCGGCATGTATGACAGCCATCGTCGTTTTGCTGATACAGCTGAAAGGGTTGCCAAGATCGGCGCGGGATCAGGCCCTGATCGTGGCCGGCGCGATCCTTGTTTTGTTGGCCATCGTCGGTGCCATCGCGCGGACCGATCAATTCGACGGCGGTTTGAATTTTGCGTACCGGTATACCTGCGCCGCGTTGAACGCCGCCGGTCTGGGCATGCCCGTCTTTCCAAAATCTTGTTTTAAAGGACAATTGAGTGCGTTCGCGGTCCTTTCGCTGGTGCCGCTGATGGCGGGATTGGTTGCCGCAGCCATGGCCGCCGCCGTTGCATCGACGGCCTACCGCCCGTTGACAACGCAAACAAAAGACATCGATGCCGAATTGGATCGACGCGCGCAATTGGTGGCCTTGGCTTTCAAGTCCACGTCTTTGGTGATGGTCACAAGTGTGCTGGCACAGGTGCAGTTCTATCGCCTGCCGTTGCCCCTGATCAAAACCGAACTCGATTTGAACCTGATGACGGGCTATGCCCAATCCATGACGCTGTTCTGGGGCGTCGTCTTTTCGCTCACGATCATCGCCGTGTTTGGCCCTGGTGCGCTGATGTTGCAGCGACACCTTCGTGATTTGCGGGGGTCGATCGACATGCCTGACATACCTTCGGGGCTGGACCCCAGTTCGGTGCGTCAGCAAATGGTGAACATACTGACATCCTTGGCGCCACTCTTGATTGGCGCGTCTGGCTCCATACTGGAGACGATCTCAGGCGCGCTCTGACATTGGGCTAGATGTCTTGGCCCTTTTCAAGCAATTCATCCAGCAGATTGCGATAGATCTCATTGCTGTCGCCATCGCCATAAACATTGGCTCCACCGGAATAGAGTGAGCCATAGGTTTTGGCGAGGTTGACCGTTTGCACCATTCCAGACAAGAGCTGGTCCTTTTTCAGTGACGAAAGCGGATGGATGAAAACCGCCCACAAACCGTTCTGAGCAACGGCATACCGTGCGTCTATCGCAGTATCGAAATTGGCCTGCATAAGGCGCATCATTTCATCTGCATCCAATCCTGCAGCGGATCGAATGGGAACCATCGCGCGCATTCGGTCCGACACCGGATCAAAAACCACCGCCATCGGAATATCGTCGATTGTGAGCTCGAAGGTATTGCCCCGCAGGCGAGCATCAGGATCGATCGCAACAATAATTTCCGCCATGCGGCGGACCGTCATGTCTGGTTCGACCGGCGCAACAAACTGTTCCGGGTCTGGCTCTGTTTCCGGTTCGTGTTGTGCCCAAGCTAAGCTTGCATGGCAAATCATGACGAAAATCAGAAACAATCGCACGCCGCATCTCCATCAACACTGGACGGGATGGATGGTAGCCGGGTGCCACTTGTCTTGTCCAAGCACGGGTTGGTGAGGCGTTAATTGTTATTGCGATGCTTGCCGGTCCCGCAAACGTTGCGCGACAAGCTCAATGGCTTGATGCACGGCCTGGTCAATTGACAGGGTGCTTGTGTCGAACACGATCGCGTCTTTGGCGGCCACAAGAGGAGAGTCCGTACGATCACGGTCCCTGGCGTCGCGCGTCAGAACATCGGTAAGGACAGTCTGCAAGGTCACGTCATGCCCGGCTGCGATCAGCTCCTGAAAGCGCCTCTTGGCGCGCACATCAGCGCTCGCCGTCACGAACAGCTTCAGGTCGGCCTCGGGACAGATCACGGTGCCAATATCCCTGCCATCGATAACGGATCCGCCGGCCCGACGTGCAAAGGCCCGCTGATAGTCCAGCAAAGCGGCACGCACGTCAGCAATGACCGCAACTTTGCTGGCCGCCTGTGACACTTCCGGGGTGCGAAGGCTGTCCGACGCCAGCCAGTCTTGCGACAAGCTACGGGCTGCTGTGATCGGGTCGACACCAGACAGCGTTTGCGCGCCGACGGCCCGGTACAGCATCCCAGAATCTAGGTGCCCAAAGTTGAACGCCTTGGCAATCGCCCGCGCAATCGTGCCTTTGCCCGCCGCGGCAGGACCATCAATCGCGACGGTAAATTGCATCAGTCGCCGACCCGCTCGATATAGGCGCCCAAGCTCTTCATGAGGCTTTCGAAAATCGGAAAGGATGTTGCAATAGGTCCGCCATCATCCACTCTGACAGGGTGTTTCGTTGACAACCCAAGGACCAGGAATGACATGGCAATCCTGTGATCCAGATGACTGGCACATTCGGCGCCGCCTGGAACGTTGCCTGCGCCCCGCCCTTCGACCGACCACCAGTCAGGACCCTCATCGACCACGACCCCGTTTGCGCGCAATCCGACGGCCATTGCGTCGATGCGGTCACTTTCCTTGACCCGCAATTCCTTGACACCGCGCATCAAGGTTGTGCCAGTCGCGTTGGCCGCCACGACCGACAGGATCGGGTACTCGTCGATCATGCTCGCAGCCCGTTCCGGAGGCACTTCGATCCCCATCATGTTCGGCGAATAGCGCGCCCGCAAATCGGCAACCGGTTCGCCACCTTCTTCGCGCGAATTTTCATATGTCAGTTCGGCGCCCATTTCCCGCAGCGTGGTGTACAATCCTGCCCGCGTGGGGTTCAGCCCGATCCCGGGCACCAACACGTCCGATCCCGGCGTGAGAAGCGCCGCGCATACCGGAAATGCGGCACTGGAGGGATCACGGGGAACAGCGATCGTTTGCGGTGCAAGCTCGGGTTGCCCAGTCAAAGTAATCACCCGCCCGTCCTCGGTGTCTTCCACCTGAAGTTCCGCGCCGAAACCAGACAACATGCGCTCTGTGTGGTCCCGAGTTGCTTCCCTTTCGATCACAACGGTTTGGCCCGGCGCGTTCAGCCCCGCCAGCAGTACGGCAGACTTCACTTGCGCGGATGGAACCGGCACTTCGTAACGAACCGGAACGGGATCAGCTGCCCCAACCAGCGTCATCGGCAGTTTGCCGCCCACCCGTCCAACGGACCGGGTTCCAAACAACTCGAGCGGATCTGTGACCCGCGCCATTGGGCGGCCTCGCAAGCTGGCATCACCCGTGAATGTGACCGTGATCGGCGACGTCGCCACCGCGCCCATGATCAAGCGCACACCGGTACCTGCGTTGCCGCAGTCAATCACGTCTTCCGGCTCGGCAAATCCCCCGACCCCAACGCCATGCACCGACCAGTTGCCGTCGCCCAGCTCTGTCACTTCGGCGCCTAGCGCGCGCATGGCGGACGCGGTGTTCAACACGTCCTCGCCTTCAAGCAAACCGCTGATCCGGGTTTCACCCACAGCCATGGCGCCAAGGATCAGCGAACGGTGCGATATGCTTTTGTCGCCTGGGATTTCAGCGGTTCCGATCAGCGGACCGGATGCTTGTGCGGACATTGGAATGGGCGTGCCGTGGCCGGACATTTCGGTTCCTTCCTGTTGTGCCGCGGACGGAGTAATCAATCGGTGACCGAGTTTCCAGCAACAATCTGCACTGACGAGCGACGGAATGTCAGGTAGTGTGGAACGCGGCCTTCGCGCAGGGCCTTTTGCTCGTAGCGGGTTGAATGCCAATCCACCCAAGGTTCACGCCAGTCTGCAGGTTTTTCGGCGGACCAGTCGAAGCCAGCCTTGGGGACTTGTTCCAACGTCTGGCGCACGTAATCCGGGATATCGGTCGCAACCCGCAGTTCAGCCCCGGGCGTCATTGCGCAGGCCAACGGCTGCAAGTGTTCCGCAGTCACGAAACGACGACGGTGGTGGCGTTTCTTGGGCCAGGGATCCGGATATAGCAAAAACGCCTTGGCAATGCTGGCCTTTGGCAACACATCCATCAGATCA
>CAWUIW010000049.1:0-14429 GCA_963922515.1 uncultured Rhodobacterales bacterium
TGAGGCTTCCATGCTCGACACGCGCCAATTCGAGGATTTGTCCGAGATCTTTCCAAACCTTGTGCTGTTTGGTGACCCGGCACAGTTGGCACCGGTCAACCAGCCCGGTGGCATGGCATTCGATACGTTGCCTGAGCCCAGAAAACTCACGTTGAACCGTATACACCGGCAGGATGCGGACAGCCCAATCTTGGATCTTGCGCATGCCCTGTCTGATCCAACGCTTGATTTTCAGGCTTTTGAACAAATGGTGGAGGAAACGGCACGACGAGATGAGCGCGTCGTTTGGGGTCAACGCGTTGAAGTGGATCTGATGGCGCGCAGTCCCGTGCTCGTTTGGAGAAACGCAACCCGTATTCGCCTGATCAACGCATTTCGACTGGTGCACGAGGCTCCTGAAGACAGTCTTTTACCCGGTGAGCCGTTAATCTGCGACGGGATCGAACTGCCTCTCAAACACCGCAAAAAGCGACTGGACCTTGAAGCTCGTGGGCTGATCAAAGGGGCGCAAGTGATCTACCTTGGCCCCGGAAGAAAGCCGGGCTTTTCGCGGCTGCATGTTATGGGGGCAGAGGACCCCCAGGTCAGTGCCGCGTCGATTGTGAAGATCGAAAAGCCAGACGAAGAAGAACCGTTCATCCCTTTTGCCGCTCGCATGGGGGCGACCTTTTTGCACGGCGCGGCGGTGACGATTCACAAGGCACAAGGATCACAGTGGGACACGGTTCAGGTGTTTGCGCCGGACCTTTACACCGCAGCCCGGATGGGGCGCACAGAGGCGGGTCAACCGTTGTGGAAAAGGTTGGCCTATGTTGCCATGACGCGGGCGCAGAACCGACTGATCTGGGTGGTGCGCAACCGGTTGGCCAAACCCAGCGCCACTTTGCGCATAGACGATCTCAACACCGTGGCCGTACCGCTTCAACTTGAGGAGGACGAAGCATGAAAGCAATCCTGATCACAGGGGCCAGTTCGGGCATCGGTCGTGCCACAGCAGACCTGTTTTTGCAAAGCGGTTGGGGGGTTGGTGTCTTGGCGCGACGCGCAGACCGGTTACAACAGGTGATCGCAGGTCATAGCAATGGTATGGCTTTAGCGGCGGACGTCACAGACGCTGCGGCGATGGAAGCAGCCTTTGATCAGTTCATGACGCGGTTCGATCGGATCGACGTGTTGTTCAACAACGCGGGCCTTTTCAGCCCGCCCGCGCCAATCGATGAAGTGCCGCTGGAAACCTGGGCCCAAGCCGTGAATGTCAATCTGACCGGCATGTTCATTGCCGCCCGTCTTGCGTTTCGAAACATGCGCGGCCAAGACCCGCAAGGCGGGCGGATCATCAACAATGGCTCCATTTCTGCGCATGCCCCGCGCGAAGGCGCAATTTGCTACACCACCACCAAGCACGCCATAACCGGATTGACAAAAAGCCTCTCGCTGGATGGGCGACCTTACGACATTGCCTGCGGTCAGATCGACATTGGCAATGCGGAAAGTGAAATGGTCGCCGCGCTTAAGTCCAGAACACCGGGTATGGAAACGATGGATGTCGCCCATGTCGCAACATCGGTTCTGCACATGGCGAACCTGCCGCTCAGTGCCAATGTTCAGTTCATGACCGTCATGGCCACCAAGATGCCGTATATCGGACGCGGCTGATCAGTTGCGCAGCAAGCTGAAAGCGGCCGACGCTCCCCAACCAGCAAAAATCGCAATGGCAAGGGACATCAACCCGTAAACCAGTGGCTGTTGACGTGAGAGGTTGTACAGGAACCGTTCCAGCCCGACCTTGCGCACGTCGATGACCGTTTCATAGCTTGAGATCACCCGCCCCTCCCGAGTCAGGAAGATACGCGTCGCGTAATCGCCCTCTGTCAGGTTCGCTGGCATGCGAATGGCGGTGCGGAACAGGGTTTGTTGGTCCAGGGCAACCTGTCCTGCCAGTTCCTGATACAGATCCGCATCGCGGCGAATGCGGATCACCGCTTCGGTAAAGGCTTCGGCGTCCTGAATGTTATGCGGTGCGCCGACAGACCGAATTGCCCGGTTGATGGTGATCTTGTGCCGCAAGTCTTCTGTATCGGACAAAACCTGGCTCAACGGGGCCGTGGTTGCGACCGCATAGAAACTGGGTGCCAGATCCACCTCGACAGCGTCGGTATTAACCCAGATGCCGAACCTGTTTTCCTTGCGGCGCACCACCACCGGTTGCGACGGGCCCGAAACCGTGATCACCACTTGTAACGGGTCACCTTCGGGGATCTCTGTTTCACGTTTGACTGCCCCGAAAATCAGTATCTCTGATCCGTCGAATGCGGTCGTGATCGAAACCTGATCCTTGCTCAGGCCCAGCACCACTTCTTCTGCCAGTGCCGACAGTGGCAACAGCAGCAACAAAACACAGAGAACAAGCCGCCCCATCCTAGTGCCCCTCGACCACGCCGAGCGAATACAGCTCGGCAGGTTGCAAAAGCAGGTCCAAGGCCAGCTTGCCGCATACCAGCAGAACCATCGCGGCCAGAAGGATCCGCAATTGTTCTGCCTTCAATCGCACCCCGATCCGAGTGCCGATTTGGGCGCCGATGACGCCCCCGATCAACAGCAGCACAGCCAGTACGACATCAACGGTATAGTTCGTCGTTGCGTGAAGCAGGGTGGTGAATGCCGTGACCAAAATGATTTGAAACAGCGATGTGCCGACCACCACTTTGGTCGGCATGCCAAGGATGTAAATCATCGCGGGCACCATGATGAACCCACCACCAACACCCATGATCGCAGCAAGGATGCCGACAACGACGCCCACCAACAAAGGAGGAATCACCGAAATATACAGGCCCGATGTGCGAAAGCGCATCTTGAAGGGCAGGGCATGCACCCATCCGCGCTGCCGCCTGGGGGCAGCCGGTGCGTTCGGCGCGTTGCGCGTGCGGCGGATGGCGTTCAGGCTTTCCACGAACATCAGGCTGCCCACAACGCCCAAGAATACGACGTAGCACAGCCGCACAAGCAGGTCGACTTGGCCAAGGGACTTCAGGTAGTTGAAAACCACGACGCCCAAAGCCGCGCCGACCAGACCGCCGGCTTGCAGCACCATGCCCATCTTGAAATCCACGGTGCGCCTTCGGAAATGCGCCAGAACACCGGAAAAGGACGAGGCAACAATCTGGTTGGCTTCCGTCGCAACAGCGACGGCTGGTGGAATCCCCACAAAGAACAAAAGGGGCGTCATCAGGAAACCGCCGCCGACACCGAACATGCCGGACAGAACGCCGACCAAGCCACCCAAACCCAGAAGAAGAAACGCGTTTACCGAGACTTCTGCGATGGGGAGGTAGATCTGCATGGGCTGTCCTGGCGCGACGTGCGCAATTTTTATCCTACCCTAATCCATAGCCGAATTCGAATGTCCAGATGACTCTTCCGCACAAGTCCAGCCGGTGTTTGGGGCGCCGCTACCGTTCCTTTACATAAGGTTCCCCACCAGCCTTGGGTGGGATCGCCTTTCCAACAAATCCAGCAAGGATCACGACCGTCAGAATGTACGGCAACGCGTCCATCGCCTGAACCGGGATAACGAAACCGCCAAGGTCGATATTCTGGTAGCGCAGGGCGATGGCTTGCAGCAGACCAAAAAGCAAGCAGGCATAAAGCGCATGCCATGGCCGCCATTTGGCGAATATCAGCGCTGCAAGCGCGATATAGCCACGGCCCGAGGTCATGTCCTTGACGAAACCAGCCTGCAATCCGGTAGCAAGATAGGCGCCGGCAATGCCGCAAAGTACGCCGCAAATCAGAATGGCCGCATACCTCAGGCCGACCACGGATACACCGGCGGTGTCGACGGCGGCTGGGTTTTCTCCCACGGCTCTGAGCCGCAAACCAAAGCGGGTGCCAAACAGAACCCAGGCGCTGAAGGGCACCATCGCGAAAGCCAGATAGACAAGGATCGAGTGGCCAGACAGCAACTCGGAATAGATCGGGCCGAAAATCGGAACGCTGGCAACCGCTTCTGCAAATGGCAATTCGATGGGGCCGAACCGTCCTCCGGCACTTAATTGGGGCGTGCGCCCACCTTGTTTGAACCAGTCTTGCGCGATCAGCACCGTCATGCCTGCGGCCAGGAAGTTGATGGCAACACCAGAGATCAGCTGGTTGCCACGGAACGTGATAGAGGCCAGTCCGTGCAACAGGCTAAGCGCGAGCGAAGCCGCAATCCCGGCCAGTAGCCCCAGCCAGACCGAGCCTGTAATGGCGGCGATGGCGGCGGAAAAGAACGCGGCCATCAACATTTTGCCTTCGAGCCCGATGTCAAAAATTCCAGCGCGCTCGCTGAAAAGACCGGCCAGGCAGGCCAATAGCAAGGGCGTGGCCAAGCGAACCGTACTGTCCAGCACCTGAATAAGCGTGAGCAAGTCCATCGGTTACCTCTCTGCCGTTGCCAGCTTGAAGGCGGCGAACACGAAAAACGCTCCCAACGCGCCTTCGATCCACCGACGACTAGATTGGTACAGCGTGCGAACCGGATTGGCCGACAATGCCAGCGCCCACAAGGCGTGGCAGCCGAACGAAATCAACAGTGCACCCATGACGAACACAATGACCACACCCAGCCCGGCCCCGTCGACGGCGCCAATTGAAGCAATGGCCAACCAGAATGCGATGGCCTTCGGGTTGGTTACCTGCAGCAGGTATCCTGCCAGAAACAAGCGCCCTGCAGACTGGGTTTGCGTCTCGATGTGGGCCAGTCTTGGCGGATGCACCATCTTCCGGAAGGCCGCATAGGCAAGGTATACCAGATAGGCAGAGCCCAGTAGTCGCAGAACCGTCATCGCCCATGCACTTTGTGACAACAACAGCCCGACGCCCAGCAGGGTCAGTACGTTGATCGTGACGCTGCCGGCGGCGATGCCGGCCGTGGTTATCATGGCTGGGCCCCGCCCTTGCCCTGTGGATACCCCCATCAACAGCGCGACGCTTGGACCGGGCGATGAGGCGGCGAAGATCAAGATCGAGTAGGCGGCCAAGATGCCTTGATAATGGGGCGACAGATCAATCATGGGTTTGCGCGCTCCCGCAATCTTAGAAAGATCCGCTCCAGCGGCATGCGCACCATGTTGTCTAGCGCGCCGGTGAATAGAATGACCAGCGCCTGAATAACCACAATAAGTTCGCGAGGGATCGAGGTCCACAGCGCCAATTCGGCGCCACCTTGATATAGAAAGCCGAACAAAATTGCCGCCAGCAGCACACCAAACGGGTGATTGCGACCCATCAGCGCCACCGCGATACCGATAAAGCCCGCGCCTTCCGTTGCGTTCAACACCAGTCGCTCCGCTTCGCCCATCACGTTGTTGATGGCCATCATGCCAGCAAGGCCACCTGAAATCAGCATGGCGACCATGATGATCTTGACCGATGACGTGCCCGCATACCGCGCCGCCGGTTCGGATTTTCCAAAAGATCGGATTTCATACCCAAGCGATGTCCGCCAAATCAGCACCCAAACGGCGAGACAAGCGAGCAACGCAATGATCAGGCTGACATTGGCGGGCGCCGCCCGGGAAAAAGCTATTCCGAATGGTGCCAGCATCTCATGCAAGGTGGGCAGGTGCACCGCTTCGCCGAACCGTTCGGTCGCCGGGTCCATTGCGCCTTCAGGGCGCAGAACATTGACCAGAACATAGTTCAAGACGGCAGCGGCAATGAAGTTGAACATGATCGTGGTGATCACGATGTGACTGCCCCGTTTGGCTTGCAGATAGGCTGGGATCGCCGCCCAGATCGCACCAAAAGCTGCTGCCGAGAGCGTCGCTGCCAGCAGCGCAATGGACCAATGCGGCCAAGGGATGAAGAGGCAAACGATGGCAACGCCCAAACCGCCCAACATCGCTTGTCCTTCCGCCCCGATGTTAAATAGCGCAGCATGACTGGCCACCGCCACAGCCAACCCGGTAAATATGAAATTCGTCGCGTAATACAGCGTGTAGCCCCAGCCATACGTGGACCCAAGCGCTCCGGTGATCATCAGCTTCACGGCTTCGACCGGGTCTTCGCCAATCGCCAGGATGACAAGCGCAGAGATAACCGCGGCCAGGATCAGGCTGATAACAGGGATCAGGACCACATCGGCCCAGCGTGGCATTCTATCCATCTCTATGCAGCCTCGCCCGCAACGCCGGCCATCAACAAGCCCAGCTCTCTTTCATCCGTCTTCTCTGGTGAACGTTCGCCCATGATATGACCGTCGAACATCACCGCAATGCGATCTGACAAGGAAAAGATCTCTTCCAATTCCACGGACACCAGAAGGATCGCCTTTCCTTCGTCGCGCAACGCAACGATCTGCTTGTGAATGAACTCGATCGCGCCGATGTCAACGCCGCGCGTTGGTTGCCCGACCAGTAGCAGGTCGGGGTTTTGTTCGATTTCGCGCGCGACAACAATTTTCTGTTGATTGCCGCCGCTGAAGTTCTTGGCCGCCAGCCATGGATCGGGGGGACGAACATCGAACTTGGCCATCTTGGCTTCCGTGTCGGCACGCAACGCGGCATTGTCCATCAGCAGCCCGGATGCATAAGCGGGGCTGCGGTGATAGCCAAATGCAACGTTTTCCCAAGCGTAAAAGTCCATGATCAGACCTTCGCGCTGTCGATCCTCTGGTACGTGTGCGATATGCGCCTGGCGCCGGGCGCGCCCGTCTGAACCGACACCAGACAGGGGCAGCGGCGTGCCATTCAGGTGTACCGATCCTGTGCCGGAACGCATCCCGCCAAGCACCTCCAGCAACTCGGACTGGCCGTTTCCCGCGACACCGGCGATCCCCAGGATTTCACCGGCGCGGACCGTCAGATTGATGCCTTTGACGCGCTCGACACCCTTTTCATCGATTACATGTAGGTTCTCGACCTCGAGAACCGGCTTGCCCGGCTTGGCAGCTGCCTTGTCGATCCGCAAAAGCACCTTGCGACCGACCATGAGCTCGGCCAGGTGCTCGGGGTTCGTTTCAGATGTTTTCACCGTGGCGGTCATTTCGCCCCGTCGCATCACGCTGACGGTATCGGTGGCTTCCATGATCTCGCGCAGCTTGTGCGTGATCAGGATGATCGTTTTGCCTTCGGCTTTTAGCCGGTCGAGGATGCGAAACAGCTGGTCCGCTTCGGCGGGTGTCAACACGCCAGTCGGCTCATCCAGGATCAGGATATCCGCCTGCCGGTACAGTGCTTTCAGGATCTCGACGCGTTGTTGCATGCCAACGCCGATTTCATCGATGCGCGCGTCCGGGTCGACGTTCAGTTCGTACTCACGTGCAAGCTCGGTCAGTGTTCGACGGGCTTTGCCGAGTGATGGCTTCAATAAACCCCCGTCTTCCGCGCCGAGAATGATGTTTTCGAGTACGGTGAAATTCTCGACAAGTTTGAAGTGCTGGAAAACCATACCGATGCCGGCTGCGATGGCAGCCTGGCTATCAGGGATCTCGGTTTTTTGACCGTTGATGAAAATCTCCCCGCGGTCCGCCTTGTAAAACCCGTAGAGAATGCTCATCAAGGTCGACTTGCCCGCGCCGTTTTCGCCGATGATACCGTGAATTGTGCCGGGTGATACGCTGATAGAGATATCCTTGTTGGCTTGGACCGGTCCGAATGCCTTGGAAATTCCCTTGAGTTCAATTGCCGGTGTGGTCACGCGGGCTCTCCCGTGCCTGGAAAGCCGATCAGGCGTGTCACCTTGCCGTCGTGGATATCGGCAAAATACTGTCCTTGCATCATTGTTGACCCGTCTTTCCTGAACGCAACGGTGGCCCGGGCGTGTCCATTATGCTCGGAAACGGCCACAACGTCTGCGGTGCCCCCCGGCATCATTCGCGCAAAGCCGGCAATATAACCGAGATAGGCATCCATCCCGAAAAGCGGTTCCGGCGTGTTGGGATCAGCATAGTAAATCCCGGGATCGACGGACGCGCTGGATTTTTCAGCGCGTCCGTCCTCTGTCGGGTCGCCCCAAGCTGCAAAAAGTGTATGCAGACAACTTGACATGGCTCGGGGCCGTGACGGTCTTAGAAGCTCAGAACCGGGCAGCTGTCGTCAGACATGTAGTCGTGTACGACCAACTCGCCGCTCGCGATTGCCGCCGCTGCTGCGTCGACTTTCGCCTTCATTTCGTCGCTGACCAGGCTGGCATTATGCTCGTCCAATGCGTAGCCCACGCCGCCATTTGCAAGACCCATCACGTTGAAGCCGGTTTCTAGCTCGGTGCCTTGGGAAAAGGCATTGTAAACCGCGTTATCGACACGCTTCATCATCGAGGTCAGAACTTTGCCCGGGTGCAGGTAGTTCTGGTTCGAGTCCACACCGATCGACAAGATGCCTTCATCTGCAGCGGTTTGCAGCACACCCACACCGGTGCCCCCGGCCGCGGCATAGACCACGTCAGCCCCTTGGCTGATCTGGGCTTTCGTCAGTTCCGACCCTTTCACCGGGTCGTTCCAAGCTGCGGGCGTGGTGCCTGTCATGTTCGCGATGACTGTTGCGTCCGGGTTCGAGGCTTGCACACCTTGCGCATAGCCGCAGGCAAATTTGCGGATCAGCGGGATATCCATGCCCCCGATGAAACCAACAGTTCCGGACGCGGATGCTTCAGCGGCCATCATGCCGACAAGATACGAGCCTTCGTGTTCGTTGAACACAACCGAGCGGACGTTGGGTTGATCTACAACCATGTCGATGATGGCGAATTTCGTGTCGGGATAATCGGCAGCGACTTGGCCCAAGGCATCCGCAAAAGCGAAGCCGGCCATCACAATCGGGTTTGCGCCCGCTTCTGCGAAACGGCGCAGGGCTTGTTCGCGTTGCGCTTCGGATTGCAGTTCGATCTCGCGGAAGCTGTTGCCGGTTTCGTCGGCCCAGCGCTGGGCACCGTTAAAGGCTGCTTCGTTGAAGGATTTGTCGAACTTGCCGCCCAGATCAAAGATCAGCGCAGGTTCAGCAGCGACTGCGCCGGCGCTCAATGCAACGGCTGCGGCTGCGCCCATAAGTTTGGTCATCAGGGTCATATTCAGGTACTCCCGGTTGGTTGTCTTTTTAGGGACGCCGCAGAGTGCACGACGCCCGCCGCTCTTGCGAGCAGATCAGTTTGACCTGTCTGATAGAGCCGCAGGCATTCGGAACGGTCAACCGCTTTTTGCCGAAAACCCCTGCTCTGTTAGGGCTTAACGCTTCGACAGCGCGCAAGACATGATCACGGCGTCGACAGACGGAGCGTTCTGGCGCGGGTAATACCCCGCGCGACGACCGTTGGCAGCGAATCCGCAAGACGTATAAAGCCCGATGGCTGCTGCGTTATCTGCGGCTACTTCCAAAAAGGCCCGTTTTGCCCCTTTCTTACAAGCGAGCGGCATCCATTCGGCCATACATTGGCGGGCAAGTCCTTTTTTTTGATGCCGCGGGCAGGTCGCGATCGTCAGCAACTCGGCCTCGTCCACGATACAGCGCACGAGAGCGAAGCAGCGTTCATCGCCCACGAAAAATACACCCGTTTTGCTCAACAAGCCGCTGAATTCCTGTGCAGTCCAGGGCCGCGATTGCACAAATGCAGCGGCGTGTGTCTTGGCCATGGCCTGCGGCGTCATCAGTCCAACATGCGTGGTGGCAAGTCGCGCGACGGCGCAGCGTTTGCGGGTCTGAGGTAAAACGGCGCCGGGGCGTCAGATGTGCGCGCGTATCGGTTCAAGGCAATTTGCGCGATGGATTTTGCCAACACGCCTGGCGCAAAGTCGGTCACCACGTCCTGTTCTGCGGACATCGGGATCAACCGTGGCTGGGGAAACGGTACGTACACTTGGTCCTGAGGCGCGGCGACGCCGACGCGCCGATGGCCGGCGATTGCTTGCCGGGCGTCAAATCCGGAAACGCCCACAGCCGGAATGCCCAGACCCAGTGCCAGCCCACGTGCCGCGGCTACGGCAACCCGAATGCCTGTGAAATTTCCGGGCCCGACGCTGACGCCAAGCGCGGTCACGTCGCGCCATGTTACATGACCTGCGGCAAGGCACTCTTCCAGCATGGGCATGAGCCGCTCGGCTTGGCCACGTTTCATCCCCTCTGCCATTGTGATCAACGTCGTGTCACCGCGTATGAGGGCAGCGGCGCAAAAGGGACCGGAGGTGTCAAAGCCCAAGATCAGAGGTACCGGATCAGACATTCAGGATCGCTATTATTTGTGTTCGTCAACCGATAACAATGTCTCGCGAGCAGATCCTGTTTCGCGCGGCAGATCATCGGAAATATGAAGCCAACTGAGGCACTGTTCTGCGTGACTGTGCAAACTGGGCGGTAGCTCGTCGGCTTGATCCAGCACACCAAGGGGCACATAAACCATGTCTGGCAGGTAGTCGTATGTGGCCGCCAATGGGGAATGGCAAACCGGGCACGCCCAACGTGTTACGCCCGGGTTCACGGAAAACGAAGCTGGCTCGGGAACCAAGCTCAACGACAGCGCCGCAAAAGACGCAAAAGCTGCCACGGGCGCTCCGGTCACACGTTTGCAATCCGGACAATGGCAATAGCAACTCATCGTAGGCGCAGAGGTCGCAACGATACGCGTCGCACCGCAATAGCAGCGTCCTGTGAACCGTGGAATCCGCGCCGTATCAGACGGCAACCGGCCGAACCTCTGTCACTTCGGGGATGTAGTGACGCAGGAGGTTCTCGATGCCCATTTTGAGCGTCAGTGTAGATGACGGGCAGCCCGCGCAAGCGCCTTGCATGTGCAGGTAAACAACGCCGCGATCAAAGCCGTGGAATGTAATGTCGCCGCCATCTTGTGCCACGGCCGGGCGCACACGGCTATCCAGCAACTCTTTGATCTGGCCCACGACCTCGGCATCTTCGCCAGTATGTTCTGCATGACCGGAATGCGCCGTGTGGTCGCCGGACATGACGGGCTGACCGGATTGGTAGTGTTCCATGATCGCACCCAGGATAGCGGGTTTGATGTGATCCCAATCGACCGCGTCCGCCTTGGTCACGGTGACAAAGTCGGTCCCGAAAAACACACCGGTCACCCCTTGAACCGAGAACACACGCTGCGCCAAAGGCGATTTGTCTGCGGCATCTGCTGTTGGGAAATCTGCGGTCCCCATTTCAAGAACGGTCTGGCCAGGCAAGAATTTCAGGGTTGCAGGGTTGGGGGTAGACTCGGTTTGGATAAACATGTGCGCCTCCGTGCTTAAGACGGATATGCGCCTTGCATCTGGGAATGTCAACGTGTTTTGGAATCATTCTAAAATCAACTGCTCTGACAGAAGAGTGGTACAATCGCTGACGTGTCCAAGCTGATGGAACCCGTTGTTTCAGGCACACGTTTGTTCGCCCGATCTGCAAAAAGGATTTGGGCATCGTCCAGTGAGTTTGCGAGTGTTTTGGCCGACATGGCCAGCCGCTCGCCGTTGTTGCCGGTCCGATCCTTGGATTGGGCCAGAATGGCAATCAGTTCACCCTTTTTGTTCAGCACCGGGGAGCCCGCCGGGTGGTGCGCTGCATCGCGCACAATGAAAAACCTCTCATTGGCCTCAGCCCCATTCAGGGCTTCTGTGATCCGGTTTTGGCTGGCCACAAGCAAGTTCAGGCTGGGATTGAGTGACTTGTAGCTGAGCATGCTGACCAGCTGGTCGCCGCCGCCGCCGTCTGGTGCGGACAGTGACATCCATGATGTAGATCGTCGGTTGCTGGTCGCCATGACCAACCCCCGGAGCGGGCCCGTGCGCAGGGCGCGGACGCGTGTGCCATCCTCGAGTTCCAGCCGTGGGCATGCACGGATAGCATCTGCCGCTGTCACGAGATCGGTGTTGTTGATGTAAATGCCGGTCCAGATACGGCGCACCCTTGAAGATGCATCAACCACCGATTTCGGCTCGGCTGGTCTGACTGCACCGCCCGGTTCTGCCGCGCGAAACGCGCGCAACATCCGTTGTAACTCGGCGCCGCGTTCAGGCTTCAAGACGCTTTGTTCGCCCGCTGTCATACTTGCGAGGATCAATTGAGCGGATTTGTCGTGTGCGGCTTTCCATTGCAAAAGACTGGTCGAAAACTCGCCGCCAATGCGCAACGACAAAGCATAGACGCGCCAGCCATCCGGCAAATCTGCAGATGTGATCCAACGGTTTCCTTCTCGCACTGTGTAGGCTTGGCGACCGGCATTTGAGGTCTGCCGCACTTGGATTTGGCCGTGCGTCACTAGCGCTTCGCCTAGATTATCGCGCTTGATACTCAGTTGAAGATCTCCGTTCGCGGTTCTGTACGTCCCGTTCGTGGATGACCCGGTGCGTTCAAGCGTGCCCAAAGGCAGAAAGTAGGACATGCCAAGCTCGGCTTCGTTTACGATAGCCCAACCGTTCTTGCGAACCTGGCCAAGAAAACCGGCGGCCAGCGCGGCCAGATGCATATTCCGTGCTGGCGCGCGGGCATTGGTCGCTTGAAGATAGGCCGCCAGGGCGCGATCCGATTGTGCACCCCACTGCCCATCCAAGCGCCCGTTGTACAGGCCTTCAAGCGCAAGTGCGCCTTGTAGCAGACGGGTGTCGTTGTGGGAAAGCTCTCTGGGCTTGGCCGGAGCCTCCAATATGTTCTGAGCCAAGGCCGGCAGAGCCGCCAACCACGCGATCAAGACCATCCAAGCAAGACGCATTTCCGTTCTCCCGTCATCCAGTCAGCCCGCTGACTGGCTGTTTTCCAATCAGTAAACGCCGCCGGTCCAGTATGTGTCACGGGGAAAGCGATTGCGTTGGGCCCATACCTTCGATGTCTGGACAGGGTCTTTTCGGTCCGAAACCCTTTTTCTTGGCTTAGGAACGCGGTGGCGGCGCTGTAAATTCGAGCGCATCGGGCAGGCGATCGTCGCCCCAGAACAACTCGGCCCCCACGCGGAAGGTCGGTGCCCCGAATATGCCGTGTGATTGGGCTGCGTCAGTCTGGGCCCGCAACGCGTTCTTGTTGTGTTGTTCTTGTGCTTTTTCAATCAGGTCGGTTGGCAGCTCTGCGCGCGTCAGGCAGTCACCCAGAACGCCGGGGTCTGAAATGGCTTCACCGCGGCTGAACTCAGCGACAAAAACTTCACGGCAGTAGGCCGCCATATGCAGTGTATCGCCAGCCGCCATCGCGACCCGGGCGGCCAGCAGGCTGTTTTGTGGAAACGGGTCGGGCCGCACAAGGGGCAAGCCCCGTGCTGCGCACAGCCGTTCCATGTCGCGCCACATGTAAGCGCCTTTGGCAGGATAGATATTGAATGGCGACGTGTTCCAACCTTGTGCGCCAAAAATCGGCCCAAGCAAAAAGGGGCGCCATGCCACCGACAACCCGTTTTTCTGGGCCATGACGTCGATCCGCATCGCGCTCAGGTAGGAATAGGTCGACGCAAAGTCGAACCAGAACTCAACAGTTCGCATTGGGGGCGCCTCAGGTAATGGCTTCGAGTTTTTCCTTGCTCAGGTCACCCGGAACAATGGTGATCGGAATGGGCAAGCTGCCAGAACTCCGTGTCAATTGCGTGACCAAGGGCCCGGGGCCTTTCTTATCGGTACCGGCACCCAGCACGAGGACCCCAATCTCTGGATCTTCCTGTACTTGTGCGATGATTTCGGGCACCGCCTCGCCTTCGCGCACGACCAATTCGGGGTCAATCCCTTGGCGGTCACGCATCCATTTGGCAAAGACTTCGAAATGCGCATGAATCCGTTCCCGGGCCTCTTCGCGCATGACTTCGCCGACACCGATCCAGTGGTTGAATTCATCGGGCGGAATGATCGAAAGGATTTCAACACCGCCACCAGTGTGCGCCGCGCGCATCGCCGCAAAGCGCATGGCGTTCAAGCATTCGCGACTATCATCAAGCACCACAAGGAATTTTCGCATCACGGTCCTCCCTCGGCGCGATCATGTCGCCAATCGCGAGCCAGCGCAACGGTTTCGGCGCCACCACTTCAGCTGGTCGTCGCGGACCAATCCCAATACAGCGAGCGGGCACGGGCCGCGACAGGCCCGGATTGGTAGGCCGTGTCATCAAATGCGGTGACCGGCGTTACTTTGCTGAAATTGCCTGTCATGAACACTTCGTCAGCCTCATGGAAGTCGTCAAAGGTCAAAACAGCCTCGCGCACGTCCATGCCATCGTCCCGCAGCAGCGTCATGATACGGCTTCTGGTGATACCGGCCAGGAACGTGCCGTTCGCCATCGGGGTAAACAACGCTCCGTCGCGCACCATGAAGATATTGGCGGTCGCCGTTTCGGCGACGTTGCCGGTGGCGTCCGCGACGAGCGCATTGGAAAATCCCTTGGACCGGGCCTCCATCACCATCCGGGCATTGTTGGGGTAAAGACACCCGGCCTTGGCATTGCAAACCGCGTCTTCCAAAACGGGACGCCGAAAACGGGTTCTG
>CAWUIW010000050.1:0-14253 GCA_963922515.1 uncultured Rhodobacterales bacterium
CAGCCGGCAGACGTGAGCGCGTCAGATCTGCTGCCGGCATACCTCACCGGTGCACAGTTGCAGGAGGCAGACCTCAGCGGGGCGCAGTTACAAGGGGCAAACCTAAACTGGGCGCAGCTGCAGGGAACAGACCTCAGCAGTGCGCAATTACAGGGGGTAGATCTAAACTGGGCGCAACTGCAAGGAGCAGACCTGTCGTCCTCGTATTTGATCGGGATCACGGACACACCCATGCGTCTGATGGAGACAAACCTGAGCGCGGTGACAAACGATGGTGGCGCGCTCCGGTTTGTCGATCTGAGCGGCGTCCGGTTTGATCATGGCACCAATTTCCGAAACGCCTTTCTCGATGACTCGGTCGAGGTGCCACGGGCCTTCGAACTTAGTAACCGACGCCCCTGCCAATGGGCCTGGGCTCGCGCGGGGAACGGCGGAGACCCGTTGACGAACGAACAGTTCCACGCCTACTGGTTGGGCTGGCTTTTGACGCACCCTGCCACGACGGCGATCAACGCTCGTCGAATTTGGCAATCAGTATCCCCAAGCGAGTGGCACGACATCGATCCCGTTTCACCCCCGCCCGGCTGTGTCTGGCATCAGGATTGACCGGCGGATGGCCCTGAAGTGACTCTAGGTTATGTGCAAAACGGACGACAGGAGAACCGCGCCCTACCTCTGGACGGGACTATGGGGATTTCCTATATGTTTGGTCAGGAACAGAACGAGGCCTGAATGACCCACACGCCCGAACCGATGGAAGGTGCGCCATTGATTGCGCCGTCCAGCACGGACCACCCGCTTTATGATCAGGTCGTCGAGGCCTGCCGCACGGTGTATGACCCGGAAATTCCGGTGAATATTTATGAACTTGGCCTGATCTATACGATTGACATCAATCCAGAGAACGAAGTGCGGGTCATCATGACCTTGACGGCACCGGGGTGTCCTGTCGCCGGCGAAATGCCCGGCTGGCTGGCCGACGCGATCGAACCGATCCCGGGCATCAAGCAAGTTGACGTTGTCCTGACGTGGGAGCCCCCGTGGGGCATGGACATGATGTCTGACGAAGCGCGACTTGAACTGGGTTTCATGTAGCCCAGCAGTTTATCCACAGTCCGACACCATTCTTAACAAATGTTTTATATTTGCGTTACGCAATTGTGTATCGGCTGTCACAGTGCGTGGTCTACCGTTCGCGCAGCATGACGGTGGCCTGTTCACGTGCCAGTCGCTTCTGCAATTGCCCATGCAGAACGGCACTTTCCCGGTCGCCCCGGCCAACTGATGCCCGGGACGCCCTGTCTCATACGCCTCGGTTGACCGGCCCATGGGCCGCGCATTTTAATGCTGTCCCCTCGGCACGAGTATGGCCCCTTGAACCGCCCCCTGCCAGGGGCGGTTTATTTGTGCATTGCGGCCGCGGACGAAAACTGTGATGGAACGGCCCCTTGAGCAAACCGGACCATGCGCCTAGATTGACCGCGAAGGAGACCTGCATGTTCGGCATACCAGGAAAACAAGCCGTGACTTTGACGTCGCGCGCGGTCAACCAAATCAACCGCCTGATGGTTCAGGACGGTGCGGTCGGGTTGCGGATCGGGGTCAAGAAGGGCGGGTGCGCCGGCATGGAATACACCATGGAATACGTGACCGAAGCCAATCCGCACGACGAAGTGGTCGAGCAGGACGGCGCCCGTGTGATGATTGCACCCATGGCGCAGATGTTCCTGTTCGGAACAGAAATCGATTACGAGGTCGCGCTGCTGGAAAGCGGGTTCAAGTTCAAGAACCCGAATGTTGTCGATGCTTGCGGCTGCGGGGAATCCATCAAGTTCGCCGGCACCTGACGCTCAGCTCGCTTTCAAATGCACATAGGTCTCGCGATACCTCCGTTCGAGGTGATCCCCTGCGTGCACCACGTCCCCTGAGCCAAACGGCGCGATATTAGTGTCGTAGCTCGGGTTAAAGAACAACGGCACCGACACACGTTCGGTTGTGGTGTTTTTGACCCGGTGCGCCGTCGCCCGGACGCGCCCGCTGCTCCAGATTTGCAGCATTTCGCCGAAGTTGATGACGAACACGCCCGGTGGCACGGTGACGGGAAGCCACGTGCCGTCGGTCCGTTGCACTTCCAGACCCGAAGCCCCATCGGTCGCGAGCAAAGTGAGACACCCATAATCGGTGTGCGGCGCGATGCCAAAGTCGCGGTCTCCGGCCCATTTTGGCCGTGCTGGATAGTGGTTCCCTCGCAAAAGTGCCATGGGCCGATCAAACGCCCCGTCAAAGTGCGAGGCTGGCAGATCCACGGCGACCGCAAGCGCGCCCAGAACATCGCGGGCGACTTGCATCGCTGGCGTCACGTAGCTTTCCAAAGCCGGTCGCAAATCCGGCGCATGTTCCGGCCATTGATTGGGCGCATACACGGCCAGGCCGCGCTCCAGATCGGGATCACCAGCGGGCAGTTCGAACCCGATGTCAAAGACCTGCTTATAGTCCGGATTGGCGCTGGGATCGACTTGTTCCGATCGGGGGGCACCCCAGCCACGGTTTGCCCCGGTGCGGGACATGTCCACGGAACGCTTCTTGCTTACCGGCAAACGAAAGAACGCCTTGTAGGATTCGATCAAAGCCTCCACCTTCGCCGCGGGTAAGGCAGAATGCGTGAGCGTCAGGAACCCGATATCCGATACGCAGTGCGCCAGTCGTTGCATGACTGCCGGATCGCGCCGAGAAAGAGTGCTGCCATCAAAGGCAGGCAAATCGGTCAGTGTCATCGGCTTGTCCATCCGTTGGTCGACATGATTGTGCGGTCCGCGGCGTGGTGCTACCACAGCGCCTAGACGGGATCGAGAGGACAGTAATGCGCAGGAAAATTGCCGCCGGAAACTGGAAAATGAATGGCACCCAGCCGGCTTTGGATGAACTGTCGGCTCTTGCCGCGGCTTGTCCAGAGCCTGCGGTTTCTGTGGTGATTTGCCCGCCGGCAACCTTGTTGCACCGCGCGGCACAAGCGATGTCCGATCATGCGATCGCAATTGGTGCACAAGACTGCCATGCCGCAGCGAACGGTGCCCATACCGGCGACATCAGTGTCGACATGATCGCCGATGCCGGTGGCCGCTTTGTGATCGTGGGGCATTCGGAACGCCGCCAGGATCACGGAGAGACGGATCCGGTTGTTTGCGACAAGGCTGCAGCGGCTATGGCCTTTGGCCTCACCGCGATCATCTGCGTCGGCGAAACGCTGGAGCAACGGGAAGCCGGCGAAACGCTTGCGGTGATTTCCAGTCAAATTGCTGGATCGGTGCCGGACTCGGCCCAGCCGGACACGCTTGTGATTGCCTACGAACCTGTCTGGGCGATTGGCACCGGTCGTATTCCGACACTTTCCCAAATCGGCGAAGTGCACGACGCGATCCGTGCGGACTTGGAAGCCAGGTTCGGGTCCGACACTGGGCAGGCCATACCGCTGCTGTACGGCGGCTCGGTCAAACCCGCGAACGCCACCGACATATTCGCGGTGGCCAATGTAGATGGCGCGTTGGTTGGTGGCGCCAGCTTGAAGGCGGACGATTTTGCTCCGATCGTCGAAGCACTCGCCGCCAGCGACTGAAGGGGTCGGATACGCCCCGGCTGCTACCGGGGCGCATTTGCGCGGCGCGTCTACGCGTCGATCCAGATCCTGTCCGGATGCAATTCGAACGCCTGATGCATTTCGGCGCCTTTGATATATGGGCGTGTGTGATTGTAGATCGACCGCCAATATGGCTGAATGATCGTCCCATCATCTTGCATGATCTTTTCCAGCCGCGCCATGATCTCGCGGCGCGCTTCGACATCAACGGTGGCCAGCGCGTCCGCCAAACCCTGATCGAACTCCGCGTTTGAAAACGCGGTTTCATTCCAGGGAACGCCAGATTTGTACGCCAACGCGTAGACCTGCACGCCCAGTGGGCGATGGCCCCAGGCCGACACCGAGAAGGGATACTTCGACCAAGAGTTCCAGAACGAAGCACCCGGCACCACGCTGCGGCGGATGTTCAGGCCGGCATCGCGCAATTGGGCCGCGGTCGCATCCCCTGTGTCGCGCCGGAAACCATCTTCGAGAGACACCAGCTCATGCTCGAAATCCAGCATCCCCGCGTCTTCCAACAGCGCGCGCGCCTTGTCCACGTCGCGCCCGATCGGCGGCAAGGCGGCATATTCGGGGTGCATGGGCCCCACGTGGTGATTTTCCGCAGGCTGACCAAAGCCAGCGATGCCAAGTTCCAGAATGGTGGCATTGTCTACCGCCAAAGCCAGCGCCTGTCTTACTCGGACATCCGCATAGGGTTTCATCCCGTCCACTTCGGCCTCGCGGTTTGGCCGGATCACGATGGTCGACGCAGTCACCGCCTCATTCTCGACCAGGCCAAGACTGGTCAGCAGCGGAATGAAATCGCCTGACGTTTCATAGTTCACGTCGATCTCTTCTGCCTCGAATGCGGCCAGCACCGCTGTTGGATCGGTGCCTTGATCGATGAACTCGATCCGGTCCACCCAGGCGCCATTGCCTTCGTTCCACCATGTGTGCCCCTCCTTGCGCACCAGATCGGCACGCTCGCCAACTCGGAAGGTTTCCAGCGTATAGGGCCCCGTACCCAATGGGTTCTGGAATGGGTCCGCGCCGATCTGGCTGGGATGAATAATGGCCGCCGGATAGTCGGATATGCTTGGGATGATCGAGATATCGGCCGCTCGAAGGTTTAGGCGAACAGTCATGTCGTCGACGATTTCAATGGCCCCTTCGGCCGCCTGTTTCGTGTCTGGATCGACCAGATTGGCCAGCCGTGACGCCATCGAGTTGCCATCCGCCGTGCCGTCGCACCACGCCTCTATATTGGCTGCAACATGTGCCGCTGTCAGCGTATCACCGTTGTGCCAAGTGACGCCCGGGCGCACGCGGAAAACATAGGTTTTGGCGTCCTCAGATACATCCCAGCCTTCCAAAAGCTGTGGTTCGAACGTGTAGTCATGGGTGTATCGCACCAAGTACTCCAACCAACCGCGCGCCATGTTGGCGACCAAGTTGATCGCGTCCCAATTCCGCGGGTCCTTGCCCGCAAGAATGGTTTGACCGATGCGTACCGTGCCGCCGGGTTTCGGCGTGGCCGCCATAACCGGGCCGGGCAAGCCCGCCATTCCCAAAGCCACGGCAGATGTCGCGCCGAACGCAGAGGCGAGTGCAACAAACTCTCTGCGGTGCAGGTCATTGTTTGAAGTCCGCACCTTGCGACCCGCGTCAATGATGGTTGCAGGCAATTGATTATGCCCAGATTTGTAAAACTTCATCTCTCCCTCCCAGGTCATGCCGTTCGGCGTTGTCCGGGCCTTGCAACCCGCACTATGAATGCAAGCTCGATGGCCGAAACCTGCGACCGATCCCCATGTCAGGCCGATGTTTTCTGAAACAACACGTGGCCACAGCAAAGGCGAAATCGCAGCCCATTCAACCGGAGCATGCGCTCAGGATGATGACCGAGGCACCAAAGTATGAATAATAGAAATTCCGAAACTCCACTTGCCAAACGCTTATATCGCAGCCCGATCTTTAGGCGGAAAAGTCAACAACAGATCCGCAAGGTATAAATTTCCGATGATTTTCTTGCATTCCTTCTTATTGTTCTTATCGTATCGGCCCCGCTACAGTTCCATCCAACAGGGTGTGTCAAACGCCGGTGCCCTGTCCGGCCACGAAAACACGATGGAACGAACATGGCGCAGCTCACCCCAGATCAGGTTGACCTGAAGACCCGTGCGAAAACGCTTGCGGATACGGTAATCGCGCCGCGGGCCGCAGAGACCGACAAAACCGAAAGCTATCCTTGGGATAATGTGGCCACTCTGGTTGATGCCGGTTTCATGGGAATGACCCTGCCCCGCGCTTTTGGTGGTCAAGGCCGGACCTATCATGACGTGGTGCTGGTCATAGAAGAGATGGCGCGGGTCTGCGGCGTGACCGGCCGCATCGTGGTCGAAGCCAACATGGGTGGGATCGGGGCGATCATGGCTTACGGCACCGACGCGCAGAAGACGTTGGCCGCCGATCTGGTGTTGTCCGGTGACAAGCCGGCCATTTGCATCACCGAGCCCAACGCCGGAAGTGCAGCGACCGAGATGACGACAACTGCTGTCAAACATGGCGACACCTATGTGCTGAATGGCACCAAGCACTGGATCACGGGCGGCGGCGTGTCGCGGCTGCATCTGATCTTTGCGCAAGTGGTCGAAAACGGAGAGCCGCAGGGCATCGCCGGCTTCGTGGCAGTGAGAGATGAAACCCCTGGTCTGCGGATCGGGCGCCGCGAACCCACTATGGGTCTGCGCGGCATTCCCGAAACCGAAGTGCATTTCGAGGACATGGAGATCCATGAAAGCATGATGGTGTGTCCGCCCGGCGGTCCTTCGCGGGGCTTTGCACAGTTGATGTCGGCTTACAACGCGCAGCGCATTGGTGCGGCGTCGGTGGCGCTGGGTCTGGGACAGGGCGCTTTTGAGGCGGCCGTGTCCTTCGCCTTGGAACGGGAACAGTTCGGCCGCCCAATCGCGGAATTTCAGGGATTGCAGTGGATGTTGGCCGACATGTCCATCGGGCTCGCCGCGGCGCGCGGGCTTATTCACAACGCGGCAGCAGATGCAGGCGACGGGTTCCCTGACATGTGCGCCGCGGCACAAGCCAAAATCCTGGCGTCAGAGACCGCGATCAAGGTCACGAACGATGCCCTGCAAATTCATGGATCCGCGGGTTATTCCCGGCACCAACCCATCGAGCGCATGGTTCGCGACGCACGAATGTTCACAATCGGCGGAGGCACGGCACAAATCCTGCGCACGCAGGTCGCAGGCTCCATACTTGGAATGAAAACACCGCAAACCCGCGACGGCTACAGCCGGCTCGCGGTAGAGCAAACCTGCAGGGAAGCCGCAGAATGAAACAAATCGAAGACCCCAATGGACTGGTGTTTACCTGTTCCGATGGGGACAGCGCTGCCCAGTTCGCCGCAATTACCAGCGCCTATATGGGCTTTCGCCGGGACACCGGCGCGCGGGTCAATACACTTCTAGAGGCTGACCCCGACATGCCAATGGCGCGCTGCGCCCAAGGGTACTTTGCCAAGCTGATGGGCAGTGCCAACCATTCCGCGCGCGCTTGCGCAATTTCCACCGAGTTGGATCATCACATCGGCCAATTGGACGCAACCGACCGCGAGCGCGCGCACGCCGCAGCCCTGACGGCCTGGACGCGCGGGCAAATGGAAACGGCAACGGCACTTTGGGAAGAGATCCTGCTGGACCATCCGACCGATGGATTGGCGCTGCGATTGTCCCACTTCACGCATTTCTATTCAGGCGATGGTCGCCGGATGCGCGACTCGCTGGCCCATCTTCTGCCGCGCTGGTCCGAAGATCATCCGAATTACGGCTTCTTGCTGGGGATGTATGCTTTTGGCCTTGAAGAAAGCCGCGATTATGCGCGGGCAGAGAAGTATGGCCGCCGCGCGGTGGACCTGAACCCGGCCGACGCCTGGTCCGTCCATTCGGTTGCGCATGTTCTTGAAATGACCGAACGCCACGAAGACGGCATCGCATGGGTCAAGGGGCTTGAACGCGATTGGAGCACGGTCAACAACTTTCGCTTCCACTTGCATTGGCATCGCTGCTTGTACCATTTGGAACGCGGTGAATTCGAAGAGGTGTTGGCGATCTACGATGCGCAAGTGGTGTCGGACATCGCATCCGATTTTTACCTGGATATCTGCAACGCCTCATCGCTTTTGTGGCGCCTCGAAATGTTCGGTGTGGATGTGGGCGACCGCTGGCGTGAACTCGCGGATGTGGCCAAAACACATGTGGGCGACACAGACCTTATCTTTGTCTCGTTGCATTACCTGATGGCGCTGGTTTCTGCCGGTGATGCGGATGCCGCGGATGAAATGATCGCAAACATCCGGACATGGTCGACGCTTGACGACACCCAAGCCGGGATTTGCGCGCGGGTCGGGCTGACCTTGGCAGAAGGCTTGCGCGATGCCCGTGCAGGCAATCATGCAAGCGCGGTCAGCAAGATAGGCGCCGTGCGTTATCAAATGGATGAAATCGGCGGAAGCGCTGCACAGCGCGACGTCTTTCACATGATTTTGGCCGATGCCGCCGCAGCGGGCGCAAATGCCCAAAAGGCCCGTGCGCTTTTTGCAGAAAGGGTCGGTCACAAAGTCCATTCCAGTTGGTCATGGCACGGGTACAGCAATGCGCTGGCCGCGCTGGGTGACATTGCCGGCGCGCATGACGCGGAGGCGCGCAGCGCCGCCATCCGCGCTTTGAACTAGAAGAAAGGTCTAAGAGTTATGGGTTTGATCCAGCACAAAGGCGCTTGGATGGCATTCCAGCCCCGTATTCGAAAAGGGGCATTCCACGAAGCGGCATGGCGGCACGGATGCCGCAAGTTTTCGGTCTACAACCGCACCTACATCTCTACGACCTTCTCGGACCCTGTTTCCGAGTACTGGACGGTTTGCAACGACGTGGCAATCTGGCCGGTGATGGGCGAGCGGCAGGTCGAAATCTCTGGACCTGACGCAGCTGACTTCGTCCAGTACCTGACCCCAAGAAACATGGCCAAATGTGCGGTCAATCAGTGCAAGTATGCGCTGATCACGGCGCCGGACGGGGGGATCGTCAGTGATCCGATCATCCTGCGGGTGGGCGCAGACAGGTTTTGGCTGTCGACCTCGGATTGCGACTTGGAACTGTGGGCGCGCGGCGTGGCCGTCGGGTCTGATTTCAATGTGAATATTCAGGACGCCCAAGTGTCGGTCATTCAGGTCCAAGGACCCAAATCGCCCCGTCTGATGGCCAAGTTGTTCGGCGAAGATATTTTGGACTTGCGGTATTACTGGCTCATGTCCGCGGGATTTCAGGGCCACGCTTTGAAAATCTCGCGCACGGGATGGAGCGGTGAATTCGGGTACGAGATTTACCTTGAAAATGCAGATCAGGGCGATGCGCTGTTCGATGCGCTGATGGCGGCGGGCGACGGGCTGGGTGTGGCTCCGGGTGCCGTCAATCAGGTGCGGCGCATCGAAAGTGGGCTGCTGTCCTGGGGAGTCGACATGGGCATGGATGTCAACCCGTACGAAGTCGGCATGGGCCGCTTGGTCGAGTTGGACGACACACCGGACTTCGTCGGGCGTTCAGCGCTGGAACGGCTGAAGGACAGCCCGCTGGAGCGCCAGCTTGTCGGCTTGGTACTGGAAGGCAAACCGCTGGATCGCAATGAAAGCCCTTGGACACTGATGTCTGGCAACCGGTATGTCGGTCGGCTCACCAGTCTTGAATATTCACCGCGACTGAAAAAGAACATTGCGATCGGTATTGTCGCCAGCGACTGCGCCCAAACCGGAACAGAACTGACGGTTGAAACATGGAATGGCATGCAAAAGGCCGTCGTCAGCGACATGCCCTTTCTGCCGAAACGCCAAAATGGAAACGCCCGCGCGCTTTTTGCCGAAAGTGTGGCGTGATCAATCGCCCAGAACCGAAAGAGGATCAAACCCTTGGCCAAAGTAACTGCAATCAATCACATCGCCTTCGCGGTGAAAGACCTAGAACCTGCGCTCGACAACGCGATCAATGTTCTGGGCGGCGAGATGATGATGGAATTTGAAAGCATCGAAGACAAATACAAAGGCGCATGTGTGCGCTTCGGCATTTCGATCATGAGCTTCATTTCATCTGACGACCCTGACAGCTTTATCTCGCAATACGTGGCCAAACATGGCAACGGCATTCAGCATATCGGGCTCGAGATCGATGATATCGAAGAATACGTGGCCGAGCTGGAAGCCAAGGGCGTGCGGTTGGACAAATCCGAAATGACCGATGTCGACTACCAAGAGGCTCTTGCAGGCCCCAAGACCGGGAATGGCGTGGTTTTGCAGCTCACTGGCTGGAAGGCCGGGCCGTTTGATGCCACATATGACGGCTGCGAGCGGCTGTGCCAGAAATACGCACAAAACCCAAAGCTCAACCTGCTTGCAGGAAATCAATTGCCCCGGGACTAGACCGGCGAATGCCGGTATCCGGTCAGGCCGGAATGGCCTTGCGCACTGTTTCCTGAACACTGCGCAAGGCGCTGACCGTCATATCCAGAAATTCGACCGCGGGCGCCTGCAACAAGGCGTCAGATCGCGTGATCACCGCCACCTCATATGACAGTTCAGGGGAAAACGGCCGCCAAACGACATTGTCGTCACTTGGCGCGCATCCGTTGATCGCATCGACGATCGCTATGCCTGCCCCTTTTTCAACAAGGCTGCGCATGATCGCAAAGAAATAGCATCGGATATCCGACCGCCATGGCGCGCCTGCGGCAACAAAGGCGGACCTGATTTGCCGATCAAGCGGGTGATCTTCGAACACCGAAATCAACCGCCGATTGGCCAGGTGCAAGGGTGTCAATACCGGTTCAACGGCCAGCGGGTCATCCTTGTGCAAGATGCACACGCAAGGCACAGAAATGTTCACGGATTCAACAGACTGCGCCACAACCGGGGCTTCGATGATACCGATGTCCGTCTGATTGTTTCCGACAAGGTACGCGATTTGTGCCGACGAGCGCACTTGAAGCTCGATCTCGACTTGTGATCGGACGTCCGAAAACTTCGAGATGACATCGGGCAGGAAGTTGATGGCGGTGGACCCAATGGAACCGACCCGCACAAGGCCTTCGGCCCCTCGCCCGATCAGGTCAGCGTGGGACGCGAACCGTTCAAAAGCGAGTATGGCCAGTTCCGCATCAGCATGCAGCAGCTTGGCTTCCGGCTTTGGAACAAAATAGCCCTTGGACCGATTGAACAGCGCATAGCCCAGCATTTCTTCCAGTTTCGTCAACGCGATGCTGACGGCGGGCTGCGTCAGGCCAAGCCGTTCAGCTGCCTTTGAGACTGACCCCGTTTCCATCACCGCATGAAACACGACAAGGTTTCTGAGTTTGAGGTGCATTGGATCGTCCGGAGTATTATAGTCTGAAATTCAAAGCGTGGTTTTATCTTGTGAATTTTATACATCAAAACAAGCGCCAATCCATATCACACGGGCGCTGTACGCGTGTTAGCTTCCTGATACAGACGTACTTTATCGACCAAGGCGGACTGACCTGCCGGTCGATTTTGACAAAAGGGAACAACCATGGCTGATCGCGAAACTGTCCTGTCTAACGAATGGCTCAACCTTTGCGTATCCTCGCTTGGGGCCGAAATGCAGCATCTACGGACAGCCAACGGCGCCGATTTGCTGTGGCACGGCGATGCTGCCTTTTGGACTGGGCGCGCGCCGGTTCTTTTTCCAATCGTGGGGCGCGCTGCAAATGACCAGATCGCCGTTGGATCGCATCAGGCCAGCATGTCCCAGCACGGCTTCGCGCGCCGCAGCGAGTTTGTACTGTCAGACCATGGGCCCCAAAGCTGCACCCATACACTTGTCGCCAATGAAACAACGAAAGCGATGTATCCGTTCGCGTTCGGGTTGCATATCACCCATCGCCTTGACGACAGAACCTTGACGGTCAGCGCACGCGTCGAAAATCAGGGAGATCAACCCATGCCCTTTGGTTTTGGCTTTCATCCCGCGTTTCGTTGGCCCCTGCCCGGCGAAGAAGACGCGCCGCACTTTGTGACCCTGGCATCCGGCGGCGCACCGGACCGCCGCAAACTGACAGACGGTTTGCTGGACCGTGACTTGACACCCGGGCCCTTCGTCGGCGGTCAGCTGGAACTGTCCAGCGACCTGTTCGAAGACGGTGCACTGGTTTTTCCGAACGCAGCGGCTGATTTGCGTTACGGACCGGCCCATGGGCCGCAGCTGGACTTCCAATTCAATAACCTGCCTGATTTTGCACTTTGGCAACCCGTCGGCGCACCGTTTCTGTGTATCGAGCCATGGCATGGCACCGCATCCTTGCGCGGCGATGGGCCAGAGATCGCCGAGCGCCCCAACAGCCTGACGCTGGACCCGGGCGCACATGCCGAGTTTGCCTACGCGGTCACGGTGACAGAATAACCGGGCAAACCAGCGGTCCGGTTTGTTTGTTGCAACTGGCCAAGACCGCCTCTGATCTGGTTGCTGTCCCCCCGAAGCATGTCCGATTTTGCATTCGTTTCATGCGTGCACGCCGCGATCCAGATCGTCTTGGCGTTGCTTGCGGTCATGGATGTGATTTCATCCTTTGAGCCACAGAAAAACCCCCCGCCGACTGCGAAACGGCGAGGGGTCATGCTGCGCCACCATGCAGCGCCCGCTACTTGGTGATGATCTCTGGCCCCATGATGGAATTCGGTAAGAAGGTCGAAATCCATGGGATGTAGGTGACCATGATCAGGAAGACAAAGAGCACCGCAAGGAACGGCAGCGCCGCCTTCACAACCCGCATCATGGGCATGCCCGCCACGCCGGATGTCACGAACAGGTTCAAACCCACCGGCGGGGTGATCATTCCGATTTCCATGTTCACGACCATGATGATCCCGAGGTGAATGGGATCGATCCCAAGCTCGATGGCGATCGGAAACACGAGCGGCGCCACGATCACGAGCAGGCCAGACGGCTCCATGAACTGGCCACCGATCAGCAGGATCACGTTGACCACGATCAGGAACGTCACCGGCCCTAACCCCGCATCCAGCATGGCGGACGCAATGGACTGCGGCACTTGCTCATCTGTCAGCACGTGTTTGAGGATCAGCGCATTGGCGATCACGAACAGCAGCGTGACGGTCAGTTTGCCGGCATCAAACAGCGTTTGCTTCGTGTCAGGGTGCACAAGCGCGGTGACCAAGGCCCACGGCTTGCGGATCAGCGAAGCGCCTTCGGCGGCCAATGGCCCCATGTCCTTGTAGACGAAGCTGGCAATCACGAAGGAGTAGACAGCCGCAACCGCTGCGGCCTCGGTCGGGGTAAAGATGCCGCCATAAATCCCGCCCAGAATGATAACAATCAGGAACAGGCCCCATGCGGCCTCTCGCCCGGATTGCAGTATCTCTCCCCAACCCAGCCAGTCACCCTTGGGCAGGTTTTTGACCTTGGCCATAACATAGATTGTCACCATGAGCATCATCCCGGCCATCAACCCGGGGATCACCCCGGCCAAGAACATGCGCCCAACCGAAACCTCGACCGCGGCGGCATATACCACCATCACGATAGACGGAGGGATCAGAATGCCCAGCGTACCCGCGTTACAGATGACCCCAGCGGCAAAATCCTTGGTGTAGCCCACCTGGCGCATGCCGGTGATGACAATCGTACCGATGGCCACCACGGTCGCCGGAGACGACCCCGACAAAGCGGCAAAGAGCATACACGCAAACACACCCGCAATCGCCAGTCCGCCGGGCAAGTGGCCAACACAGGCGATCGAGAACCGAATGATCCGGCGGGCCACGCCCCCCGTTGTCATGAATGACGACGCCAGAATGAAGAACGGGATCGCCAGCAAGGTGAAGTGGCCTTCGAACGCTTCGAACAAGGTGGCGGCAACCGAAGCCAGAGAGCTATCGGAATAGATGAGCAAGAACAGGGTCGAGCTCAGGCCCAGCGACACGGCTATCGGTACGCCGATCAGCAACAGGCCGATGACCATACTAAAAAGAAGGACCACGTCCATCAGCGTGTCTCCTCTTTCGCGACGGCCTGCGCGGCGTCTTCGATCTCGTCATCATCGACTTCGTGGCTGGCCACGATCCGGTCTGCTTTGCCGGTCCAGATTGCGATCGCGGCCTGCGTGAACCGGATCAGCAACAACACCATCGACAGGGGCAGCACGAAATACGGCACGACTTTGGGCAGTTTTTCATATGCATCCCCGTAATTGATCAACGGCTCAAGGAAGTTGAAAATTGCCAGCATCGGAATGTCATCAACTTCATAAAAGCTTTGGCTGCGCGCCTTGAAGTCGAACCCGGTCGGGAACCAGCGCCCGGACGTGGGCGGCAGATCGGCGAAAACAGCCCAGTAGTCATAGCACCCCTTCAGCAAAAGAAGCGTGAAAACCAGGCAGCAACCAACCGCGATCAAGCCCATGATGCGTCGGGCCGGCGGCGCCAGCATGTTGATGATCGCGTCCACACCAAGGTGTGAATACGTCTTGACCGCGTAGCTTGCGCCAATGAGCACGAGCCAACCGAACAGAAAAACGGTTGCTTCAAGTGCCCAGAGAAT
>CAWUIW010000051.1:0-14239 GCA_963922515.1 uncultured Rhodobacterales bacterium
TTCCGGTTGAACCTTTCTCTATGAGCTGGCCACTTGCGACGGATGCGGACTATCGCTTCAAGAAGGACGCAGCCGCAATGGATAAGTTGGAGAACTCGATCTCGATCGCGCAAGTAGACCCTGAGGGATATGACGTGGTCTTCTTATCGGGAGGTTGGGGTGCGGCCTATGACTTCGCTCAGTCGCAGGAACTGGCCAGTGTCATTACTCAGGCAAACGCAAACGGCGCAGTTCTCGGTTCGGTTTGTCACGGCGCGCTTGGTCTTGTGAACGCCAGATACACTGATGGCTCTCCGCTCCTTAAAGGACGCTCGGTTACTGGTGTGACAGACAAGCAGATCCGGGAACTCGGCATTGAAACGACACCCAAGCATCCGGAAACCGAGCTGCGCGCGGTGACTGATAGCTTTGAAGCCAACAGCGCGTTTCGCGACATGTTCGCGACGCACGTCGTAGTGGACGGCAACCTTGTGATGGGGCAGAACCAGAACAGCAGCGCCGAGGCCTCACACCGCATCCTCGAGATGCTCGCAAAATGAGCCTTTCTTCTTGCTGAAGGCAGGGGCTCAATTCCTCAAAACGTATAGATGTGTACATCATGAAAATCCGAGACGCCGTGCCAGACGATGCCAAAGAGATGAGTGGGCTCCTCAAAGAGTTGACGACATCTGGCAAAAGAAAGAGCCCAGACAGCGAGGCTTTTGCGCGGGCCCACTACATTGAGGACCCGAGAAAAATAAGATGCTCAGTCGCAGAGGAGAACGGGATAGTGCTTGGCTTCCAGTCTCTGATACGTGCGGACGCTGGAAACACGTATGGCGTGGAGCCCGGCTGGGGTATCATTGGGACACATATCCGACCGTCCGCTGCTCGACGCGGTTTAGGACGCGCACTGTTTGCTGTCAGCCTCAAGGCCGCCGAAGATGCCTTCATTAAGAAGATTGATGCATCCATCGCAAACGACAACGCGGACGCACTGGGCTACTACGAGGCGATGGGCTTTAGAACGTACAGGACAGCTCAAGGCTTGATCTGCAAATGTCTCGATCTCAAGGCGCATTCATACTGAATGCCAACTTTCTCCCTTGCGAAAGCGGACCTTGATCTTGGCTGCAAGAAACTGATGTCGGCACAAGGTCGGCGGACCCTTTTGTCATGCTTCTGGGGCAGCTCAGAAGAAACTGAACCAGGCAGGTGTCTAGGAAACTAGGGGCACCTCAATCGGGCCGTTCAACTTTGACTAATTCCGATACATTTAGGATGTAGGGCCCGCACGACCCGATGGGGGCAAAGGTGGTCGCTACCTTGTTCTGCCCCCTGGCTACGAGGGCGAGGTAACGGATAAAGGGTACTTCGTGGTCCGGTCGCCTAGTTTCACCGTCTGGACCTTGCTTCGGGCGTCGGTTGCGGATGGCATCGATGTCGCCCGCGACAACCCCGCGACAACATTGTCAACAACATGCGGGTTTACCCGCTCAGCCAAGCGGATAATCCGCCAGAGATGGAGACCATCAGCCTTTCGGGCCAATCCTTTAACACCGTGCATGCCAACAACTTCCAGTTCTACGAAGAGCTGAACGCGGTCGTGCAGCGCGAACCAATCGACTTCTTCCCTGAAGAAACGCGCGGTCTTTGGGCCTCCATCGGGATTGCCAAGGGCCAGCCGTTTGAACCAGACGCGAGGATGCGCAGCATCCTTGAGGATGCTGTCGCCATCGGTAACGCGGCGGCCCGGTCGATTGTCTGGCATCCGCGCACCAACTGGAACATAGGCGGTCTTCAGACGTTCAAAGGGTTGAACTGGAATACGGCCTTACTCAATGCCAACGTGTTCTTCGATGGCCCGGACGGTCAGACCATGAACACAGATGCGCGGGTCACCTTTCACTATCCTTATACGGTGGTGACCCCCGCTATGGCACAGCCGCGCGCGGGAACTGGCTCGGATTATCGGATTGCGTTTCTCGATGCGGCGAACGAACCGTTCGATGGATCGCGAACGTACCGAGTGACGCTTCCGCCAGATCCGCCGGCTGACGATTTCTGGGCCTTCACTCTCTACGACTCTCAGACGCGATCGATGTTGTAGACCAGCCTGCCGCTTCCGACTGTGGACAGCATTCAGAACGATCCGGTTCTCAATGATGACGGCTCGATCGATGTCTTTTTCGCACCCGAGGCACCAGAAGGCTACGAAGAAAACTGGGTACAAACCCTTCCAGGGAAAAGCTTTTTCATGATTTTGAGGATGTATGGCCCGCGCCAAGAGTGGTTGGACGGCAAATACGTCCCTGGTGAAGTCACCCTCGTAGAGTAAAGCCCTCGGCAGACTCAGAGTGGCGTGCTCTTGATGCGCCTTTTCATATGATGACTGGACGTTCGCCTTGGTAAGTGCCCTTCGTCCCGCAAACGGTTTGGCGCTTGCAACACAAAGCACAATGGCCGGTCCGGCCGTGACGATTGCGTCATCTTGAACCGGCGGCTGCATTGTGGACGCACCAGACGGTACCAGCCCCTCTCAGGCGATGGCGCCAACGGGACATATGCTTATGGGATGCCACGAGCTGAGACCCCGACGGCGTCGCGCTCGCTATGATGCAAACCGGATAAAACGATCACATCAAAGCTATTGTGCGGAGTGGCCCCAACGCCGATGTTGCAATCATGGCCACAGAAACAGAGTTTTCCTTTGCGGCGCTGAGCGGTTCGGCGCAACGCCACATCCGGGTGTTTCAGATACACCAGTTTCTGGATCGGTTCGCGATGGGTTTGACAGTTGCTGTCGTGGCTTTGGCGCTGAGCGACCGGGGTATGGATCTCTTTCAAATCTCTGTGCTCTTCGGAATCTACGCCCTGACAACCCTCGCGATGGAGCTGCCGTTTGGTGGTTTGGCCGACAGTATCGGACGCAAGCCGGTGTTTCTGACGGCGGTTGTTGCCAGTTTAGTCTCGCTTGCGCTCTTTCTTTCGACGACCCATTTCCATGTCCTTGCCGTTTCCTTCGCGTTCATCGGGTTTGGCCGCGCGCTTCGGTCAGGGACACTGGATGCGTGGTTTGTCGAAACCTTCAAGGCCGAGGCGCCAAATACGGATGTGCAGCCCGCGCTGGCCAAGGCGCAAGGGGCCAACGCGATGGGTTTGGGTCTGGGCGCGGTTGTAGGAGGGCTTTTGCCCGATGTATGGGGCTCGGCCGCGAAACAGCTCGGTTTCAGCATGTACGATGTGTCTTATGCTGCGAGCCTTGGAATGATGGTCGGCGTGTTTGTTTTTACCACCATGGCGATTGTCGAAAAACCACACCCCAAAAGGCCCGGCGCACTCAGGCACGGGTTTGCAAATGTGCCAAGTGCGATCAAGGACGCGGGGCTTCTGGCTGTGACGCATCCTGCGCTCTCGCTGCTGTTGGCGGCGCTGGCGTTTTTTCTGATGGCAACCAACCCGGTCGAGGTGTTCTGGCCAACCCACGTCAAGCCAATGTTGCCCGAACGCTATGCGAGCTCTGTCATAGGTGCCCTGACGGCTGCATATTTCTTTTCCATCGCGTTTGGCGCTTTTCTGTCGCCATATGTCAATTGGGTCTTCAAGCGACGGCATGGATGGACGCTTGCGGCGACGTTTGCCTGCTTGGCTGGCGTTCAAATTGCCTTGGCGTTGCAGACCAATATCCTTGGCTTTGCAGCCGTCTTCTTGCTGTACTCGGTATGCCTTGGTGTCAGCGAAACGCCCGCCAGCAGCATTCTGCATCGGTGCGTGGAAGACCGCCAGCGGTCGACCATGCTGTCTTTGCGATCACTGATACAACAGTTGGGGGCTGCAGTTGGTCTGATCTTTGCCGGGGCAATCGCCGAGATGTACTCGACACCCCTCGCATGGTGCTTTGGCGCGGTGTTTCTGTTCGGTGCTGCGATACTGTCCTTGGTCTTGATGCAACAGCAGGCTGCAAAAAACCAATAGCCCTGCGCCCGGCGCGACCGATGCAGAAGAACCGGGGCCAGTGTGGTCAACCGTTGTTGATCTTGGTTCCGCTTACCGATGCTGTTGCTCAGTCGCTGGAATAGGCAGTTCGGCGTTGGAACTGAAGCCAAAAGAAATGTCTGGATGAAACGGTGTTTTGCTGTTCTCCAATTTGATGAAGCGCTAGCCGCCGGTGCCTTTGTCGCAACCTCGGTACTGATCGGCCCCACTGGAGTGGTCCAATTTGTTTGCTCGTGCATGACTGGCCTTTGGATCATCGGAACGATGGTTTCCGGTACTGGTGGGCGGTAGGCCAGATCGGTAGGCCAGAGCGCTGTGCGGTTGTTTTGTGTTGAAGTGTTTCCTGCATTCTTCAATGAGCACCTGCGCCTCTCGCAGGCCGTAGAAAATCTCGCCGTTCAGGAACTCGTCGCAGAACCTTGCTTTGAAGCTTTCGCAGTATCCGTTCTCCCGTGGGATGACAGGCCAAGGACCGCCAACTGCGAGCTACAGCCGGTCCAGCCAGTCACGCACCAACGCATGGAACACGTCGGGGCGTTCCCAGGCGAGCGCATGACCGGCGGTGTCCAACACAGCCAGCGTTGCCCGCGGAAACCGGTGCATAAGGTCCACGCCATCCAAGTAGCCACTTATGCAGTCTTGTCGACCGACGACGATCAAGCTTGGCGCCTCGACGGTTGTTGTCTCTTCGTCTTGCGCGAAGCTGAAATCGAATGCGCGTATGATAAGAGCATCCTGTTCCGCGTTGAACAGGGCGCGAGCCGGAGCAACGATTTGTCGTCTCTTCTCGACAATGTCTCAGCGCTGGATGACTGACATGTTCTCATGCGCCCAGATTTCTGGCTCGGTCAAGTCCGGCAATATCGCCGGGTCTGCGACGATGATTTGTGGATCGGGAAGTTTATTGGGATCGGAAGACGGGTTTCCCCCCGGAACCAGAAGCGCGGCCCCACAAATGCGTTCAGGCATGATGTGCAGAAGACCACGGGCGATGTAGCTTCCGCGTGAATAACCCACGACGGCAAAGGGCCCGCTCGGTATCGTGGTTTCAATGAACGCGCGAACCGCGTTCAGCAAATCATCTTGCGACCGGATGTCGTCGCGCGCTGGGCTGCGCCCATGCCCGGGTATGTCGACATAGATCCGGTGCCATGCGCCCGCGCCGCGAAAGCACGGCTCCATAACATCCATCATGTGACGATGATCCAGCGCGACCCCGTGCAGCAGGATAACGGGCGTGCCCGAACCAATTGTTCGATGATGCAACATGTCGTCAGATGCTCGTAAAACCGTCACCGAAGTCGTAGCACAAACGGCAAATCCGTTGAAACCGCCGTCGTCAAGCGTTGTGTTTCCTAGCCGCGAATAATGCGAAACACGCCGGGGTCGACCGACGGGGCAGCAAGCACACCGCCCCAAAGAGCGCCCTGGATCCCCGGGCTCGCGACGTCCTGACCAGCTAGAAACAGACCGGGGATCGGAGTTTTCGCGCGCAGTCAGCAGGCCAACCTATCCGCGTTCCCGCGCAACCCGCTGCAGCATTTCCACGACCCGCTCACCAGGCAGTGAGAAATCCACCTCAATCGAGGGACAACCGCCGCAGCTCAGATACCGTCATGCCGCCATACTTGGCTTTCCACTTGTACAGGGTGGCGTCTGACATGCCGTGCTTGCGGCAAAGCTCTGAGACCTTCGCCCCGGCAGCATACTCCTGCAAAATCCCGACGATTTGTTCCTCGGTGAAACGTGACTTCCGCATTCTTCGTTCTCCTCGTTGCTTTGAACATTACGAGAACAAACTCTCATTTTAAATGGTCCGAAATCTTGGGGGCAGGTCAAAACAGCTGGGCCGTCTTCAAGGACGGTCCCAAAGCCGACCTTCACCGTGTCGGTCACGCGGTTGCCGTGCGTCACCGAACTGGCCGTCCAAGCGTCTGCATGTCACGATGAATCGTGATCGTCTTTGTTTTACCCGGCACCTCATTCGGCCGGTTCGAATGTGAACAACATACCGTCTTCGCCAATGGTAATCGGACCATCGAACACCTCAGGTGCTCCGCCCAGAAAGGCTGGGTAGAAAAGTCGGGAGGGCAGCGGCGGCGCGATATGTGTCAGAACCAGAGCTTGCGCGCCGGCGTCTTGCGCCGCCCGGGCGGCGTCTTCGGGGGATGCGTGATAGTCGACAATGTCATAGAGCACCTTTGCCGCCACGGCCCCGTTGGGCATGCCGCGTGCTCTGTCCTCCAGCAGTTTGACCATGCGATGCTGCATCGCATCATGGATCATCAGATCGACGCCTTCCGAGAGTTTCACGAAGTTTTCGTCATAGAGTGTGTCCCCGCAGAAACTGACGGCGCGGCCTGCATGGTCAATCCGCAACCCCATGGCCGTATGGACCGGCGCGTGGGACACAAGGGTCGCCAGAATGCTGACGTTGTCGTTGGCCAGCACCTGAGAGACGTTCAAAGGATACTCATCGAACGCGATGACCCGCGCTTCCGCGCCGTAGCCCGACGGTGCAGCGATGGCCTCGCTGTGATGCGCTGTCCGGAACGTTGCATCGATCGCGAACATTTCGTTCACGCCCGCGACCACGCGTTTGACACCTTCCGGACCGTAAATTGGCAAGGGCTCCGTCCGGCTACCGATCGATCCACGCTTGCACCAAAATGTTGCCAAGCCCATCGATATGATCCGAATGATTGTGTGTGATGATGATGGCTTCCATCGCACCAGTGGGGAAGCCCATCTCGAATAGACGCCGGGCGGAGCCTTCCCCGGTGTCGATCACATAGGCCTGCCCCCCGGCCACAATCCCAAGGCATGGCCCGGAACGGGTTGGATCGGTGAGGCGAGAGCCAGTGCCACACAGGTAGACTTCGATGCCCTCCGGCCGCGCTTCCGTGGGCAGCGGGACAAGTGAAAGGCCAATGCGAAACAGCGCCTCCGAGATCGGGCGTGGAAACAGCACCCATGCAGCAGCGATAATCGCGACCAGTAAAACCACACCGGCTCCGAACCGCCTCAACCACGTCATCATTTTCTCCTCAAGCAGACGAACGGAGTGCCAAGGGCTATCTACCGTGGTCAAGCCAACCGTTGCCATTCGTGCGTGTCAACCAAAGGCCTGTCCTCACATGCTGTAACACTGCGTCAATGGCCACAATCGCCCCGTGGTTTTTTCGGTGGAGTCGGTTACCCCTGAGAAGGTGAAGCCGGTCGCGTTGCCCAAACGTGATTGCAAATGGCCCGGTCACGGGCGCAGCACACGTAGTAGCGCGTCTGTGCAACGGGCAAAAACCAGTGGAGAGATCGGTGCAGCAAACATCACCGTTTCCTGGACGTCGGGCGTGGGTTCTGTTCCTTGTGCTGTGTTTGGCGATGCTCTGGGCTGCGACGCCTCGGTTGCACTCAGCCAAGTGTCGTTTGGCGGTTAATGGACAAAACAGAGTTTGTTGAATTGCCGCCGCCAGTCCGAAACCTCGGCCGCCATTCCGGTCTCGGTCAGGCCACGTTTGATCAACTCTGCCAAGCGATCGGCATCGCCCACAGTCATGCCCCAACGCACCAGTTCCGGCGTTCCCAGTCTCAGGCCATTCATGTCACCATTTACCGGCGCAACCGGCAGGCCGATGCCACAGGCCAAGAAGCCGTTTCTTCGCAACGTCTTAGACGCGGTTTGTCCACCTCCGTACGCAAATGCTTCGACAGCGAATTGGTGGGAGTTTGTGAAGCCATCGGTTCCGGCGAAAACCGGCACGCCCATTTCGGCCAACCGCGCGGCCAACGCCCGAGACAATGCAATCATCTCATTGGCATACGCCCGTCCAAAGTCTTTCCAATCCAGCATGGTCACCGCCAACGCCGCGGTTTTGGCGGCGTCGAAATTGGCTGTCATGCCGGGGAACGCGATGGTGTCCAGCGCCTTGGCGATGTCCGCGTCGTTTGTGACGATCAAGCCACCAGCGGGCCCACCAAGGCTTTTATAAGTGCTCATCGTCATGAAATGCGCGCCGTCAGCCAACGGGTTGGACCAAGCCTTGCCCGCGATGATCCCGCACTGATGGGCGGCATCGAACATGACCTTTGCGCCCACCTCGTCCGCGATGGCGCGCACCTCTGCGACCGGATGCTCAAACAGGTTCAAACTGCCGCCAATTGTGATGAGTTTAGGCCGTTCGGCCAGGGCCAGCGCGCGCAGCTGATCAAGGTCCACCGTATACCCAGTCGCGCTTACAGGCGCGCTGATCGTGCGCAACCCGTAAAGGCCAGCGCAGCCATCAAGATGGTGCGTGACGTGTCCGCCAATGGATGCTGGCGGGGCGATGATGGTATCTCCGGCTTTGCAGGTCGCCATGAACCCATACAAGTTGGCCAGCGCTCCTGACGGGACACGAACTTCGGCAAAGCGTGCATCAAACACTTGGGCACTCAGCTCTGCGGCGATGACCTCGATCTCTTCGATGGCCTCAAGCCCCATTTCATACTTGTCGCCCGGATAGCCCAAAGACGGTCGTGACCCGATGCCTGACGACAAAAGTGCTTCGGCTTTGGGGTTCATCACGTTGGTGGCGGGGTTCAAATTGAAACACTCTTCTTCATGGATCACCCGGTTTTGTTCGGCGAGCCGCTCAATACGCGCCAAAAGGTCGGCAGAAGCCGTGCGGGCCGACAGGGCTGCAATGTCTTGAACCCGGGTTTCACAGGCCAATGGCACCCAGTCACGTTCCGCAAGCGTCATTTTTCCACCTTCAGTTTTTTTGGAGCCTGAGCGCAAGTGAAGGCGCAAAGGATGTGGACAGGCGTCGTCGCGCACTCATGCTGAGCTTACTCAGGATTTCACGCAGAATGAAGGTCAGCTTCCAATCTTATGCCCGGATCGTTTTGCACCCGCAGTGAACCCCCGCTTTCCGCCCTGAGCGTCGCAAGATGCGCTTATGACCCAAGGCATGTTTGGGCTTACAGCTGTCATTCTAGCGGTCGGGACAGTATCGACGCGCTCACGCGATCCTGCTAGGGCAGGCCATGTTTTCAAACCTCGACACCCACGCTCGCCTGAGCGTGGCTCCGATGATGGATTGGACTGACCGGCATTGCCGGTACTTTCATCGTCTGCTCAGTACAAATGCGTTGCTGTACACCGAGATGGTGACGGCACCCGCATTGGTGCGGGGTGGGGCGCTGCATTTGCTCGACTTTAGCCCAGAGGAACACCCGATTGCCTTGCAACTCGGAGGCAGCGACCCCCAGGAATTGGCAGTGGCCGCGCGGCTGGGCGCCGAGGCTGGATATAATGAGATCAACCTGAATTGCGGCTGCCCCTCGGACCGGGTGCAATCCGGGACCTTCGGCGCGGTTCTGATGAAAACGCCCGAGATTGTCGGTGAGTGCGTGGCGGCGATGCAGGCGGCGGTGAATGTTCCGGTGACGGTGAAATGCCGCATTGGGGTCGATGATCAGGACCCATATGAGCAATTGCCGCTGTTTTTGGAACAAGTCAGCGCAGCCGGGTGTTCGCGTGTGATCATTCATGCGCGCAAAGCATGGCTCAAGGGACTGTCACCGAAGGAAAACCGCGAAGTTCCGCCGTTGGACTACGATCTGGTTTTGGCCATGAAACCCGCGTTTCCAAAGCTGCACCTGTCGATCAATGGGGGGATCACGTGTTTGCAAGACGCCCGTGCGTTACTGGATGCGGGCCTTGACGGTGTGATGATCGGTCGGGCGGCCTACCACCAACCCGCCGATATTCTAGCATCGGCCGATCCGGACATTTTTGGCACGGGCGCGGCGCGCGATCCGGTTCAGGTGGCGCGCCAGATGTCGCCCTATATTGAACGGCACCTGTCGACCGGGGGGCGTTTGCATCAGGTCACGCGGCACATGTTGGGGTTGTTTGCCGGACGCCCCGGCGCAAGGCAATGGCGGCGCATACTGTCCGAAGGCGCCACCCGCCCAGAAGCCGGGACCGCACTGGTCGAACAGGCCCTGAGCGCAGTTTCACTGGCACCGGCCGCGCAAGCGGTGTAAGTCGCCCGAGCTCAGTTTTCGGAGACGCACCATGCCCGATTTGTCCTTGTTGATCACTCTTGCCGTGCTTTTGCTGCTGATCGGCGCTTGTGCGGGTGTTCTTGCCGGATTGCTGGGAGTTGGAGGCGGCGTGGTTCTGGTGGCTGCGTTTTTCTATACGTTCCAAGCGCTTGGCTATGATGGGCCGCAATTGATGCAGGTGTGTCTGGCCACGTCCTTGGCCACAATCATCGTCACGTCGATACGATCGGTGCTGGGGCACAATCGCAAGGGGGCGGTGGATTGGAACATCTTGCGCACCTGGGCGCCCGGTATAGCCATCGGCGCAGCACTGGGTGTCCTTGTCGCGGCGCAGCTGTCTTCGACCACATTGCAAGGCATCTTTGGCGTGCTGGCATTGATTGTGGGGTTGTACATGTTGTTTGGCCAGTCTCAATGGCGCCTGGGCCAGGCCATGCCCACGGGGCCGGGGCGGGCGATCCTGTCGCCGGTTGTCGGGCTTTTGTCAGTGCTGATGGGGATTGGCGGGGGCAGTTTTGGCGTGCCGCTGATGACGCTGTATAACACGGCAATCCACCGGGCCGTTGCCACGGCCGCGGGTTTTGGTGTGATCATTGCCGTACCGTCGGTGATTGGTTTTCTGTTCGTGTCGATCGATCCGGCCACGCGCCCACCGTATTCCATAGGCGCGATCAATTTGCCGGCCTTTGCAATTGTGATCGCCATGACGCTGTTGACCACCCCGATTGGCGTCCGCATGGCCCATGCGATGGACCCCAAACCGCTTAAACGCGTGTTTGCCGTGTTTCTGATCCTTGTCGCGCTGAACATGCTGCGCAAGTCCATGGGATGGTAGAGCACTTTTTTCGCCGCGGCTGGGCGCGGTTTGAAGTCGATCCCGAGATATTGCGGTGGGTCCAGTCCGCAAAGCCCGCGGCGCTGCGCGCCGTCGCGGCACCGGAAAACGTACAGTGGCATCAATGCCAAGGCACATGGTTCGTCGGGGTTGATGCGTTGCCGAATGATGCGCGGGGGGGCGTGACACGTGATGTTCCGTTGGCCGGGGCCGCGCTGGAATTCATTGCCCAACAAATCGGTGCGCTGCCCCCACTTCACCCAGCTCAGGTTTCAGTCACGTACCCCGGCTATCCGAAACCGCGTCAGGGCGAGACCGAGGCAGGGTTTCGATATCGGTTGAACCGGGACGCGGCACATGTAGACGGGGTGTTGCCAATTGGCCCGGACCGCCGCCGTATGCTGAAAGAGCCGCACATGTTCATTCTTGGTCTACCCTTGACAGACGCCAGTTCCGACGCTGCGCCGCTCGTGGTCTGGGAAGGCAGCCACGAAAGGATCCGGGCGGCGTTTCAGCACGCCTTTGCCGATGCAAGTCCGTCAGCATGGCCGGATATCGACGTGACAGAGATCTATCAGGCGGCGCGGCGGACAATTTTCTCCGAATGCGCGCGTGTCGAGCTGCCTGCCGCTCCGGGCGAGGCGATTTTGGTCCATCGTCTGGCCTTGCATGGCGTGGCGCCATGGTCTGCATCGGCCCGGGCGGAGCCCGCAGGTCGTGCAATTGCGTATTTCCGCCCTTTGCATCCGCAGGGGCCAGTGGCGTGGTTGGCCGATCGATGACTAGCCGCGATCTGCAAGCCGGGCGCTGGGGCCACCCCTGCGCTGTTTGAGCCGCGGTGCCCGCGCGGGCAGTTCGGCCATGATTTCTTGCCGCGCTTGCGCCGTCATTCGGGACCATTGCGCAATCTCGTCGATGGTCCGGTAGCAGCCGGTGCAGATCCGCTCTGTCGGATGCACCACACACACTTGAATGCACGGGCTGTCGATTTCTTTGCGTTTCCACACAGGTGGCGTCGATGGTGCGTTCATTTGGGGGCTTGGCTTTCCGCAATCAGGTGGCGCATCCGGTCGAGCGCTCCTTGCAAGATATACGCCGCGGCGACGTGATCAATCACCTCCGAGCGACGTTTTCGCGACGTATCCGCCTCAAGCAGAGCCCGTTCTGCGGCAACCGTGCTCAAACGTTCGTCCCAAAAGCCAATGGGCAATTCGGTCCGTTGCGACAGGTTGCGGGCAAAGGCGCGGGTGGACTGGCAGCGCGGGCCTTCACTGCCGTCCATGTTGCGGGGCAAGCCCAGAACCAGACCGCCAATGTCCCGCTCTGCTACAATGTCGAGCAGCTTGCCCGCATCCACGCTGAATTTCTTGCGGCGAATGGTTTCTAGGGGTGAGGCGACGCCGCGCATGCGATCGGATACGGCAATGCCGATTGTCTTTTCCCCGAAGTCGAGGCCTGCCAAAGCCTGCATTGGCGCCAGCGCAACGGCAAAATCTGGAAAGTCATCAAAAATCATTGGCGCAAACCGGCGCGGGCGCCCGCATCACGGATCAAGGCCGATGCCATAGGATCATCGGCAAAAACAATAACGGCCTCGTCAAAGATGGCTTGGGCCCGGTCGGTTTCGCCCAGAACGCCCAAGGCACCAATCAGACGTGCCCAGTCAGTAGGAGGTCCGCCTTCCGCGGCCAAGCGGTCGCTCAGGCCCTGAACCATACCCTCGATCATCGCGGCCCGGTCTTCCGCTGACATTTCGGATGCGGCTTCCATGTCTTCGGCGGTTGGCCCACGCGGGGCGGATATCGGCGCCGGCGCCGGTAGTTCAAACTCGACGCCGGCGCGGGCGGCCATCTCTTCTATCTGAGCCGTCAGAGGCGGCATCCACGGCGCGTTGGGCGGACTGACCCGCAGCAATTGCTCCCACGTTCGAAAAGCCAGATCCGGTCGCCCGGTCTGGGCTTGCATCAGACCCCAATAGTAGCGTGCAGGTCCGTTGCCGGGATCCCTTTCAAGCGCGGTTTCGAGTGCGGCCTCTGCCGCTGGCGACACGTAGCCGCCGGCGGCGAGGATCAACATGTCGGCATAGTCCACGTAATCCGCAACGGAGGCTGTCGCGCCTTTCAGGGCGAGGACTTGCGCCTGGGCGGCATAAGCGGCCTGAAAGTTGCCCAAAGCCGCCTCGTTCCGGGCCAGCAATATCTGACCCTGTAAGTCTTCTGGCCGCTCGGCCACCGTCTCGCGCAGTTTAGCCACCAACGCCGCATGTTCGGCATTGACGGGCTGTTGCGGGCGGGCAGGGAGTGTTGCCTCTGCCTCAGCCTGACCCGGGCGGTTGGCATGCGCCACTTCTGCCAGCGCGATGCGGTCTTGCAGTCCGAAGTCGCCATATCCCGGCGCCCCGATCAGCCCGTATAGCGCAAGACTGCCCCCAATCAACGCAATGGCCGCCAACATAGCAACCGCACCGGTCAGAACCGGCGCAGATCCGCGCCCGGTTTCGTCGGACTTGATTTGCGCGTCTGCGGCAAGGATGCGGCGCGACACTTCCGCCCTGACACGCTCGGCATCGGCCATGTCGATCAGACCGCGCTGCAGGTCCCGGTCGACCTCGTCAAGCTGGTCGCGATAAATCCGCAGATCGTAGGCGGCCGCAGGTGCAACCCCGTGCCGCTTGCGCAACAAGGCCATCGCGATCAGTGATGCCACTGCCAGAGCCAGTAATCCGGTCACGATCCAGAATGTCATGCGCGCTCCCCTTCGATAGATCGATTTATAGATCGTGGAGGTCAGAAGAAAGTGCGTGACAGCCGGTTTGATGCACCATGTCGCAACCGTGTCATATTGCGACGGTTGGCAGCACGGTTAATCTTGTCAACAGCGGCATACCCGTCCCAGCCCAAAAACCGGAATCGCACCGATGAAACGATATTCAGCCTTTGCCGTTGCCCGCGAAGCCATGCGCCACCATCAGGGGTGGGAACGCGCATGGCGCAACCCCGCGCCAAAGGCGAAGTACGACGTCGTCATCGTGGGCGCTGGTGGGCATGGCTTGGCAACCGCCTACTACTTGGGCAAACGGTTCGGCATCAAGAACGTGGCCGTCATCGAAAAAGGCTGGCTGGGCGGGGGCAACACCGGGCGGAATACCACAATCATCCGGTCGAACTATCTGCAGGATCCATCAGCCGCCATCTATGAAAAAGCGCGCTCGCTGTACGAGGATCTGAGCCAGGACATCAATTACAATGTCATGTTCAGCCCGCGCGGCGTGATGATGCTGGCCCAGACCCAGCACGAGATCCGGGGCTACCAGCGCACGGCCCATGCCAATGCCCTTCAGGGGGTCCAGACCGAGTTCATCTCGCCGAAGCGGGTCAA
>CAWUIW010000052.1:0-14218 GCA_963922515.1 uncultured Rhodobacterales bacterium
TTGGTTTCGGGTGACGTCGAGCACCGGGACTTCGTACTGTCAAAAAAACAGCGCGAAACCACGGTAATTTTGTGCCAAAGCCGTGCAGCGGCGCCCGGCGGAACAATCGAAGTTGATCTTTGATCAGGGGTTTGCCGGATTGGCTGGTGCAGGTCTGCGCTGAATGACGCGAAAGCCAAACGTCGCAAACAACACCAGCGCGAACAGGGCCATGCCAAAGATCAGGGGCGCAAAAGGTTGCCCGGTGGCGTCCAAAATGGCACCGGCCACGGGCGGAGCTGCGGTCATGAGCGCATAGTAGAGTGAAAAAAAGACGCCCATTCCAAAGGCGCGCCGTTCCGGGGCCACCGCTTCGCCGGCTAGCGCCATGATCACTCCTGCGGGTGCAACGCCCATCAGTCCAAAAAGCACGCTGCCCCATAAGCCCAACCCGGGCTGGCCCAAAAGCGCCAACGACAGTAACGCCGCGGCGATACAGGCCATCAAAACAACGTCGCGTCGCCCAAACCTGTCTACGATCATTCCGCAAATCGCACCGGAGAAAACGAGCAACCAGCTTCCGATGCTGATGATCGCGGCGGCTTTCAGAGTTGCTTCGCCCAGGAAAACCAGCATTTGCGGGCCATAAGTCAGATAGGTCACGTAACCTGCATTAAAGACGCCCCATGCAAAACCCGCGCACACGACAAGTCGCCACTCCCGGGGGGCAAGCCGCCACGTGGCCCCAGATGCTTTGGTATGGGCCGTGTTCGGGGCCCGGTACAGCAGCAAAACCGCGACGGCGGAAGCGGCGCAACAGCCGGACGCAACAAAGAACGGAACCCGCCAATCAAAAGCTTGTGCCAGGGCGGCATGGGCAACTTGGCCCATCGCGATGCCAAAAGGCCAACTCATCACGAAAATGCTCATCGCGGTCGCGATCTCGCGTCCTTCAAACCAATCGGCCACCATTTTGGTGAAATAAAGTGTCGAAAAGAGAAATCCGCAGCCGGCCAGCACTCGCCCCAAGCCGACTGTCCAGCCGTCTTGCGCGAAACCTGAAACGAGCCCGCCCAAGGCCAACGCAATCAGACCGAGCACAGACAACCACCGGTCCGACAGAAGTTGCCCCGCAAACCCGGCCGGCAATGCCAGCACCAACCCCGGCGCCATGAAAAGCCCAATGAGAAGGCCCAAATCAGAGTAGTTTAGCTGGAACGAAAACACCAGATCTTCGCCGACGGACGCGAGAGTCTGGAACTGAAATCCCAGACTCACACGTGCCAGAAACAAAAGCGCAAGGATGCGCCAGCGCATTACGCCCAGCCCAAGGCCCGTAGCGCGATCCCGTCGTTCCAGATCTTGGTCATATGGCTGATCTTGCCGTCGGTCATTTTGATAACGTAGGCATAATCCGACGCCACGGCGTTCCCTGTTGGTGGGATCGGGCCGCCTTCGCCGGTTTGCGTTCCCTTGAAAATCGCGGTCGCAACCGCTGTGCCGCGCTCGGCATCGTGGGCAAAAGCGGTCAGCTCATAGTGGCCGTCAGGGATAGGGGTCAGCAGGCCCTTCATCCATTCAGTGTACCCCTCGAGTGTAGTCACCTCGGCAAGGGCATCGGCCTGACACGCGAAACTGGCGTCGTCTGTGCAATAGCCTTTGCAAGCTTCCCATCCTTTGCCTGTTTCGCAAGCGTCGAAGAAGTCAAAAGCAGTTTGAGCATCACTCATTGGAAATTCCCTAGTGTCATGAAACGCAAGATCGATCCGACCAGACCGACTATTCGGGAACGCTACAGCAGGTTTGGCTTTCGACGAAGCGGCAAGTTGTGCGGCTTTACGTCATCACGTCGGGCGCGGTACGGCCGGTCCGTTCCGCCAGGCCGGTGATTTCCAGCGTCGCCGCGATGATCTCGGTCAGTGCGTCTTGGGTTTCGATGCCAAGATCGCCATCCGGCCCTTCGTAGCGTTCTAGATACACCCGCAAGGTGGCGCCAACAGTTCCGGTGCCTGACAACCGCAACACGGCCCGGCTGCCACCCTCGAAGTTGATCCGAATGCCTTGGTTGTCGCTGACCGAGCCGTCGACCGGGTCATGATACGAAAACTGATCCGCCGATGTGACCGTTGTACCGACAAAACTTTGACCGGCCAATCCGGGCAGGGCTGCAACCAAGGCGGTGACAAGGCCATCGGCTTTGTCCTTGTCCACAGCTTCGTAGTCATGGCGCGAATAGTAATTTCGTCCGAACCGTTGCCAGTGATCCTGCAGGATCGCGTCCACCGACAAGCCCCGCTTGGCCAAAATGTTCAGCCACAACAAGACGGCCCACAGACCGTCTTTTTCGCGTACGTGGTTGCTGCCTGTGCCTGCGCTTTCTTCACCACATAAGGTGACGCGCCCGGCATCCAGCAGGTTGCCAAAAAATTTCCACCCCGTGGGTGTTTCAAAGCTTTCGATTCCAAGCGCTTCGGCCACCCGGTCGCTGGCGCCGCTTGTGGGCATTGACCGTGCGACACCGGCCAAACCGGCGCTGTAACCCGGTGCAAGATGCGCATTGGCCGCCAGAACCGCCAAGCTGTCCGAGGGCGTGACGTACACGCCTTTGCCCAAGATCATGTTGCGATCGCCGTCACCGTCGGATGCGGCCGCAAAGTCTGGTCCGTTATCAGACATTACAAGATCTACGAGCGGCTTGGCCCAGATCGGATTCGGATCTGGGTGCCCTTTGCCAAAATCCTCAGATGGCACGCCATTCATTACGGTACCTGCCGGTGCACCCAACATGTCTTCCAGAATTTGCGTGGCATACGGACCGGTCACTGCGTGCATCGCGTCAAACCGCAAGGTAAAGCCACTGCTGATCAAGCCGCGGATCGCGTCGAAGTCAAACAGCGTTTCCATGAGTTGGGCGTAGTCATGGACCGGATCGACAACCTCGACCACCAAGGAGCCCAGCGAAACTTCACCGATTTCGCGCAGATCGATATCGGCGGTTTCGAGTGTTTTGTAGTCTGAGATCACTTGGGTTTCGGCAAAGATTGCGGCGGTCACGCTTTCCGGGGCGGGGCCACCATTGGAGATGTTGTACTTCAGGCCAAAATCCTCGTCGATCCCGCCTGGGTTGTGACTGGCAGACAGGATGAGGCCCCCGTCAGCGCCGCGCTTGCGGATCAGGTGCGAAGCCGCAGGCGTAGAGAGCAACCCGCCTTGGCCAACAATGGCGCGCGCTGCCCCGTTCGCCGCCGCCATGCGCAGAATGATCTGGATGGCCTCCGCGTTGAAATACCGTCCGTCTCCGCCGATGACCAAGGTTTTGCCAGTGCACCCGCCAATTGCGTTGAAGGTCGACTGCACGAAGGTTTCCAAGTACCCCGGCGTCATGAAGACACGCGTTTTTTTGCGCAGACCGGATGTGCCCGGTTTCTGACCTTCAAAGGGCGTACAGCTGTGAGTCGCGATCGTCATCTCAAAAGTCCTTGTTTCATGCCGTCTTGGGGTGCTGTTTTTGCGTGGTTCGGCCAGCCTGCATGACGTTAGCCGTGTCGCGTAACAGGTCCGATACGGCAAACATTTCGACCGGAACAGGCAAGCGCCGGCACCAATTGGGATGTTCAGCAACTGTTCCGGGCAGATTTTGTGCCTCGGTTTGATGAAGGGCATCATCAAGCTGCACAGAAACAAGCGCCGAAGGCGCTTGCGCCAACGTATACTGAACCGCGGCGGCCACGCCTCGTGCGTCGCTGTCCGCTGAAATCTCGCAGTGTTCCCGCAAGCTGGCCCGCTGACGGGCCCGTTGACTGTGCCGCGTGGTGCGTTCTTCGTCGGGAATCCAGCCCAAGCGGTGCCACCATTCAATGTCGCGGCCAAACCAGAAGCCTTGGAGTGTTGGGGTGTCATGCGTGGCGAAGCAGGCCAGCGCATGTGGCGATAAGGCTTGCGCCGGCAGCAAGGCGGCGTCGTCCCGTGCTTCGTATTGCCACACGGCGTAGCTGTATAGCCCGGCATTGGCCAGTTTTTCGCGAAAGCCGTCTGGGACCAGCCCTAAATCTTCGCCGACGACCACGCATCCAGCCTTGTCAGCCTCGATCGCGATCACCGCCAGCAGCGCGTCCAGGGGTTGGCGGATGTAACCCCCGGGACTGCCGTCGTTCGGGATCCAGAAACTGCGTAACAAGCCAAGAGCATGGTCAATGCGCAACAGCCCGCATCGCGTCATCAGCTTTTTAAGCATCGCGCGAAACGGGGCATATCCTGTTGCGGCCAAACGTTCGGGCGCGTGGGCGGCCAAAGCCCACGATTGGCCCTCGGGGTTGAGGTGATCCGGCGGCGCGCCAACGGTGATCCCGTCGGCGATCGTCTCCGCATGCATCCAGACCTCGGCCCCATCGGGACGCGGACCAACCGCCAAATCGAGGTAAAGGCCAAGGCCCATACCTCCTTTTCGCGCGGCGCTTTGCGCATCCTCCACTTGTGCTTCGGCGCGCCATTGGAGCCACGCATGAAACTCAGCACGTCGACCGGCTGCGGCCTCAGCATCCGGGCCGGGTTGCCGCAGGCGCGCTGGCCATGACCGAAAATCATGCCCGTGCTGTTCGCTGAGCGCTTCGAACTGTGCGTGCACCATGGCAGCGGAGCCCGAGGTTTCACACCATTGTGCAAAGCTCGCCTCAGTGCCTTGGGATCGAAACAACAGGTACTCTTGTTCCAAAGCGACCCGATGTTTTTTTCGATAGGCCGGGTAATCGACATGATCCGAAGCAGGCGTTGGGCCCAATCCCAGGGCGGTCGCGATGTAGTCCGTGTTGAAGAAGCCGCGATGTGACGGGGAGTAGGGGCTGATGATTGTCTCCATTGCCCAGCCAAGCGCATGCAGGGGGTTCACCCCAAAAAACTGTGCGCCATGCTGACCCAAGGCATGGGCCACGGTGCCAAGATCGCCGTAGTTGCCCAAACCACCATTTGAGGCACTGCGCAGTGCATACAAGGGGCCGGTGACTCCCCAAGTCGGGGCCTTAACTTGCGGTGCCGTGGGCGGTCTGCAGAGTACGCGCACCGTATCTTCCCATCCGTTTCCTGCGGCACCAAGCTGATAGTATCCAACGTGCAGCGCGGGCAGCTCGATGGATGAGGTTGCGCGGCCTTCAGCGTGCAGCGCGCCCAGCTCATCTACAAGGTGCCATTCGCAGTCTGAGGTTAAGCTCAGATGATGTGTTTGCCCACTGATCAGTATCACTTCATCAGGCAGGTGCCGCTGGTTGGCGTGCTGGTGCACCAAACCCAGCTGTTCGGTCACCATCCCGGGGCGGTCGGCCGCAATGCCCAATGCCCCCAATAGGGCGCGCAACGTATCTGGCGTTGCCACGTGTTCGTGGCCGTGTAGGTCGTGATAGGCTGTATGGACCCCGTGTGCGATGGCGAGCGCATAAAGGTCACGATCGGCATCGGTCATCCCGGAAACCGTTCCGTCAGACTGAACGCGCAAACCGTATGGGGCGCGATTGTTTGTTTCTGATTGTCGACGATCTTGGGACTTTGGCGCATTTGCACCGTGTCAATGTCTCGTGTCCACGCTTTGCTGCCGGGATCAGGCAAGTGAAGCTCCAGCGGGTGATCTTCGCGGTTGAAGGCCACAAAAACCTCGTCGCGCAGGTCACGCCCTCGGGTACTTTCGGCATTCCCACGCAGGTGCAGACACAGGCTTGCCAATTCGGGATCACGCCAATTGATTGGTCCGCCGTCGAAAGCGCGCCATTCCACGTCTGGCACGCCGTGGTCTTCTCTGATCGCGCCATGCAGGAACTCTGTTTGCCGCAACACCGGGTGTCCGCGGCGAAACTTCGAAACTGCAGCAGTGAAAGCGATCAGTTCAGGGTTCAGGCCATCCCAGTCAATCCAGGTCAATTCGCTGTCTTGGCAATAGGCGTTGTTGTTACCGCGCTGGCTGCGGCCGCCCTCATCACCAGCCTGAAGCATGGGCGTGCCTTGCGATAAGAACACCGTGGCAAGCAGATTCCGTTTGCGTCGGTTGCGCAGCGTCCGGATGGCGGGATCGTCGCTGGGTCCTTCGACGCCAAAATTCTGACTGTAGTTTTCGTGGTGACCATCCCGGTTGCCTTCGCCATTTGCAGCATTATGCCGATGCGCGTAAGTGGTGGTATCGGCCAACGTGAATCCATCATGCGAGGCGGCGTAGTTGACAGATGACCAAGCGCGGCGTCCACGCCTATCAAATATGTCTGCCGACCCCAGCAAGGCCGAGCCCAGGTCCTGTGCCCCGTTGCGGTCGCCGCGCCAAAACCGGCGCACTGTGTCCCGATAGCGATCGTTCCATTCCGCAAATCCGGCGGGAAAGCCGCCAAGCTGATATCCACCCGGTCCGACATCCCACGGTTCGGCAATCAGTTTGACACTGGCCAGCACAGGGTCTTGCCGCAGCGCATCCAGAAAACCGCCGCGTCGCTCGAACCCATGGTTTTCGCGGCAAAGCGTAGTCGCCAGATCGAAGCGAAACCCATCAATTCCAACCGTCTGAACCCAGAAACGTAAACTGTCGAGCACCATGCGTGCGACAAATGGATGGCTCAGATTCAAGGTGTTACCAGTACCGGTATCATTAACGTAATAGCGCGGCTGTCCTTCAAGCAGACGGTAATACGACAGGTTATCGAGACCACGAAAGCTGAGCGTCGGGCCAAGGTGGTCGCCCTCGGCCGAGTGGTTATAGACAACATCCATGATCACTTCGATCCCAGCGGCGTGGAACCGGTCGACCATCGCACGCAACCCCCCGATCCCTTTGGGCCCGAGGTAGCGGGGTTCGGGGGCAAAAAAACCGATCGTGTTGTAACCCCAGTAATTCACAAGCCCTCGCGGCAGCAACGCGCCTTCTGACTTGATGGCCTGGATCGGCAGCAGTTCAACGGCCGTAACGCCCAAACGGTTCAGGTGGTCCAGCATGGGCGCGCTCGCCATCGCATCAAATGTGCCGCGTTGCCCGGGAGGGATATCGCTGCGCAAAAAGGTGGCACCGCGCACATGTGCTTCGTAGATCAGGGTATCATCCCATGGCCGATCCAGTGACCTGGCATCCAGTGGATAATCGGCCGGGTCCTGCACCACGCATTTGGCCGTATGCGGCGCGCTGTCCCGGGGATCAAAGCTCAGATCTGCGTCGCGCGCCAAAAGGTCGAACCCAAAGGTCGCGGAATGGTCGGTAAAGGGGCCGTGAAATTGCCGGGCATATGGGTCGATCAGCAGTTTGTTGGCATTGAACCGGTACCCGTTTGCCGGATCGTGACGGCCTTCGACCCTGTAGCCATAAAGCGCACCGGGCTTCAGTCCCGGCAGATAGCCGTGCCAGACACCGCCCGTGCGTTCCGGCAGCGCGATACGCTGAAGTTCCCGGGCGCCGTCCGGCGAAAACAGACACAGGTACACCTGCTGTCCGTGCTCGGAAAAAATGGCAAAGTTCGTGCCTTCACCATCGAAATGCGCGCCCAAATGATGCGGGCGTCCCGGCTCCATCCGGGCGGTTATGATGCCTTGATGGGTCACAAGGCTAAGTCTGAATACAGATCGGCATAGGCTTGTGCGGACACATCCCAGCTGACGGGATGTTTCATGGCGGCCTTTTGCATCGCCCGCCATGCCGGCTCGTTTCTGAAAACGGCCACGGCCCGCTCCACCGCCGCAGCGATACCGCTGGGCGATACATCGTCGAAGACGAAGCCGGTTGCCGATTTTGTGGCAAGCGCGGCCACATTGGCATCGATTATGGTATCGGCCAGACCGCCCGTGCGGGCCACCACGGGCAGCGTGCCATAGCGCAGGCCGTAAAGCTGGGTCAGCCCACATGGTTCAAACCGCGACGGGATCAGGATCGCATCGCACCCCCCCTGCATGACATGAGACAACGCCTCGTCATAACCGATGAACACACCCACGCGGCCCGGGTGCCCGGCCGCGGCTTCACGATATCCTTGTTCCAGCTCTGGGGCTCCGCTGCCAAGCACAGCCAATTGCCCGCCTTGTTCGACAAGCGCGGGTACGGCGCCCAACAGCGCATCCAGTCCCTTCTGGGTCGTCAGGCGGCTGATCACGCAAAAGAGCGGGGCTTCCGGGTCGGGGTCTAGGCCAAACCGGTCGCCGACGGCAGCCTTGTTGTCCGCCCGGCGCCGCAATCGGCGCGCATCGTAGGTCTGAGACAATGCAGTATCAGTGGCCGGGTTCCAAACGTCTGTGTCGATCCCGTTCAACAGGCCCGACAATGCCGCACCACGGGCGCGCAACACACCGTCGAGTCCCATCCCGAATTCGGGTGTCAGGATCTCGCGGGCATAGGTCGGGCTAACCGTGGTGATGCGATCCGCGAAAACGAGGGCGGATTTTAGAAAACTCAAGCCTCCATGGTATTCCAAACCTTCGGGGTGATACCAATCGCTGTTCAGTTGCAGCGGGCCCAGCAACTCGGCATGCGTGTGGCCTTGAAAAGCGATGTTGTGGATCGTGATAACGCTGCGCGGCCGATCTCTATGCGCCATTTTCACATAAACAGGCGCAAGCGCGGCTTGCCAATCATGGGCGTGCAACACATCAGGCAAGTAGCCATCTATTGCCCCCATCGCCACGCGTGCAGCCGCGTTGGCAAAGGCGCCAAATCGCATTGCGTTGTCAGACCAGTCCGTGCCAGTTTCGTCCACGTAAATGCCGCCGGCGCGATCAAAAAACTGCGGGGCGTCAAACAGCAAAAGGGTTAGCCCGTTCACCTTGACGCGCACGATCCGGCCAGTGTCGCCGGGCAGATCCTCAAAGCGAGCGACCTCGTCACCGTCAGGCAAGTGTGGAAACAAGGCCGGATAGGCTGGCAACATGACCGTCGCTTCGATTCCCAGCCAGGCGAGTGCGCCTGGCAGCGCGCCGACCGCATCGGCCAAACCACCCGTTTTGACGAAAGGCGCGCATTCTGACGCCACCATCAAGACTTTCATGTCAGCCATCCAGCTTATCGATCATATCCTGCGTGATCAGGCAAATTCCGTTCTCGGTGCGCCGGAAGCGCTTGGCATCCAGTTCCGGATCTTCGCCCACGATCAAGCCGGGTGGGATCCTGACCCCGCGATCAATCACGACGTTTTTCAAATACGCACGGCGCCCAACCTCGGCATAGGGCAGGATCACTGCACCTTCGAGCTGTGAGAAAGAATGTGTTTTTACACCCGTGAACAGCAAGCAGCGGTACAATGATGACCCAGAGATGATACAGCCACCTGACACCATCGAGGACACCGCCTGGCCTCGCCGCCCTTCTTCGTTGTGGATAAACTTGGCCGGGGGCACCAGCTCGGAATACGTCCAGATCGGCCAATCAGTGGCGTAGATGTCCAGTTTCGGCTGGAAATCGGTCAGGTCGATATTGGCCTGCCAATAGGCATCGATCGTTCCGACGTCGCGCCAATAGGGCTCGGTTTCCAACCCGGACATCACGCAAGAGCGGCTGAAGGGATGCGCCCGGGCGCCGCCTTCAGCTACGATTGAAGGAATGATATCCTTCCCGAAATCGTGCTCGGAGCTGTCGTCCTTCGCATCGGCCTCTAGTATCGCGTAAAGATATTCCGCCTCGAACACGTAGATCCCCATGCTGGCCAGGGCCTTGTCCGGATCGCCGGGCATGGCCGGCGGATCGGCTGGCTTTTCCACGAATTCTAGGATTTTGTCCGTTTCATCAACGGCCATCACGCCAAAGCCTTTTGCCTCTTCTCGCGGGACCTCGATGCAGCCGACGGTCACCTTGGCGCCGGATCGGACGTGTTCCTCGATCATGAAGGAATAGTCCTGTTTATAGATATGGTCCCCAGCCAGAACGAGCACGTATTTGGGGCCGTAGCCGCGAATGATATTGACGTTCTGTGTCACCGCGTCGGCGGTGCCTTTGTACCAGTTGTCCTCGTCCAGCTGCTGAGAAGCGGGCAGAATATCCAAGCCTTCGTTGCGCTCATGCCGAAAGAAACTCCAGCCGCGTTGCAGGTGCCGGATAAGCGAGTGTGCCTTGTACTGCGTCGCCACGCCAATTCGCCGGATGCCGGAGTTGACGGCGTTTGAAAGAGCAAAGTCGATGATCCGTGTCTTGCCGCCAAAGTAAACTGCGGGTTTGGCCCGAATGTCGGTCATCTCTTTGAGACGACTGCCCCGGCCACCGGCCAGAATGAACGCCATGGACTGTTGTGCCAGGCTAAATCGGTCTTCTCGCATCGTCTCCTCCTTCACTTCGGTCCTTGCAATTCGAGGTCTCAGCGCCTCAGTTCAAAAAACACCGTGGCAAGCGGAGGCACGGTGAGTTCTATGGAATAGGGGCAGCCATGGGAGGCGATGTCTTGTGCATCTGCGCCGCCCGGGTTACCCGCGTTGCTGCCACCATAGAGCGCGGCATCTGTATTCAGGATTTCGTCCCAGTGGCCGTTTTGGGGCACGCCGACGCGATAGCCGGTGCGCGGAACCGGCGTGAAGTTCGACACGACCAGGACCGGGTTATCTGTCTCTTTTCCCTGCCTAAGCCACGCAAACACCGACTCCGCTGCGTTGCCGCCATCGATCCAGCGGAACCCTTCTGCTTTGGTGTCCAGCGCGTACAGGGCAGGCGTGTTTGCGTACACACGGTTCAGGTCGCGCACCAAAGCTTGCATTCCGGTATGCGGTGCATGGTCCAACAGATGCCAATCAAGGCTCGTTTCATTGTTCCACTCGCCGGGCTGCGCAAATTCACCTCCCATGAACAAAAGCTTCTTGCCCGGGTGCCCCCACATGAAGCCATAGTAAGCGCGAAGGTTTGCAAAGCGCTGCCAGTCGTCGCCCGGCATCCGTCCCAGCAATGACCCTTTTCCGTGCACAACTTCATCATGGCTGAGGGGCAAAATGAAGTTCTCTGAGAAGGCGTAGTGCAACCCGAACGTCATCTTGTCGTGATGGTATTTTCGGTTGACCGGATCTTCGGACATGTAGCGAAGAGTGTCGTTCATCCAGCCCATGTTCCATTTGAAGCCAAAGCCAAGCCCGCCCGTATCCGTCGGTGCCGATACGCCGGGAAAGGCCGTGGATTCCTCCGCCGCCGTGAGAATGCTGTCATCCGCGGCATAGACCGCTTCGTTCATACGTCGCATGAAGGCAATCGCTTCGAGGTTTTCGCGTCCGCCATGCTGGTTCGGCACCCATTCCCCCTCGTCGCGTGAATAATCCCGATACAGCATCGACGCCACCGCATCCACGCGCAGTCCATCGATATGATATTCGTCGAACCAGAACCGCGCATTTGCGATCAGGTAGTTTTGCACCTCGGTCCGACCGTAGTTGTAAACCAAGGTGTTCCAATCGGGATGATACCCTTCTTTCGGGTCGGCATGTTCGTATAGAGCTGTGCCGTCAAATCGGCCCAGACCGTGTTCGTCCGTTGGAAAGTGACCGGGCACCCAGTCGATGATCACGCCAAGATCCGCTGTATGGCAGGCATCGACAAAAAATTTGAAGTCGTCCGGTTCGCCAAATCGCGAGGTTGGCGCGAACAGGCCCACGGGTTGGTATCCCCAAGATCCGCCAAACGGGTACTCGGAAACAGGCGTCAATTCGATATGGGTGAACCCCATACTCTGGACGTACGCGACCAAGTCCTTTGCCAGCTCTCGGTAGTTCAGCGAGCGGCCCGCCTCTTCCGGGACGCGCCGCCAGCTTTCCAGGTGCACTTCATAGATCGTGATGGGTTGATCGATTTTCTGCTTTGCGCCCCGCTGGCTCAGCCAGCCTTCATCGGACCATTTGAAGCCGCCAAGGTCACGGACAACCGACGCCGTGCGCGGGGGCAATTCGGCCCCAAACCCGACCGGGTCTGCTTTGAGCGGCAAAAGGGTCTTGTGGGCATCTAGGATTTCGTACTTGTACACCGCCCCAGCACCCACGCCGGGCAGAAAAATCTCGTGCACGCCCGTGGCACCGCGGCGGCGCATAACGTGGCGTCGTCCGTCCCATCCGTTGAAATCGCCAACCACCGATACGCGGGTCGCGTTTGGCGCCCAAACGGCGAAATGCGTGCCGTCATGTCCGTCATGGCTTCCTACATGGGCACCGAGTGCTTTCCAGAGCTCACCATGAGTGCCTTCGCCCAACAAGTACTCGTCCATTTCGCCAAGGCGCGGCCCGAACATGTAGGCATCCGTTTCTTCCCAAGTGTCGCTGCCCCGGGTCAGACGAAGCCGGTACACAAACGGTTTCTTTCGTCGGGGCACAATTGCCGCAAACACCCCGGGCGCGTCATGGATCGCGCCCAGTGAGACCAGTTTACGGCCGGTCTTGGCATCCAACACATCGATGTCTTCAGCTTCTGGCCTTATTGCGCGGATCACCAGTTTACCGCCCATCTTATGCAGACCCAGAACGGAAAATGGGTCACCGTGTTGTCCTTCGGCAAGAGCCGCGGCGGTCTCTGGATCGATCAAGGAGGCCGTCTGCGTCATCACGCGGATTTCTCCAAATCCGCGGCGGCCGGTGAAACGTTCCATACGTCGCGTGCATATCCCTTGATCGTGCGGTCGGAGGAGAACCATCCCATGCTGGCGGTGTTTCTCAACGCCATGGCGGCCCACTTGCGTGGATCACGATAGGCCACGTCGGCGCGCCGCTGCGCGTCGAAGTAAGCGTCGAAATCACAGGTCACGAGGAAGTAGTCGTGATCATACAGCATACCGACCAATCCATGGTAACGGTTGGGTTCGTTTGGCGAAAAACGACCTTCGGCGATTTGGCCCAAAACGCGGCCCAACCGGGGACTGGCCTCGATCGCGGCACGTGCGTAGCCGTGGTTTTGCCGCCGCTCCACCACCTCGGCTGCGGTCAGGCCGAAGAGAAAGAAGTTCTCTGCGCCGACATGTTCGCGGATTTCCACATTGGCCCCGTCCAATGTGCCGATCGTCAAGGCGCCATTCAGGGCAAACTTCATGTTGCCGGTGCCAGAGGCTTCTTTGCCCGCCGTTGAAATCTGCTCGGACAGGTCTGCTGCCGGTATGAGACGTTCGGCCATCGTTACATTGTAATTTGGTGGATAGATGATCTTAAGCCGATCTTGCGTCGCCGGATCGGCGTTGATCACCCTCGAAACATCATTGATCAGCCGGATAATCTCTTTGGCAACATGGTATCCCGGCGCGGCTTTCCCGCCGAAAATCTTAACACGCGGTGTCCAGTCGGCGTTCGGATCGTCACGCATGTCGTTCCAAAGTGCGACGGTTTCCAGCAGGTTCATCAGCTGGCGCTTGTATTCGTGGATGCGCTTGATCTGAACGTCGAACATCGCGTCTGGATCGATCAAGGTCCCGGCGACATCTGACACCCAGTTTGACAGGGCAACTTTGTTGCTGCGCTTTGCGGCTTGGAACGCGGTCAGAAAAGCAGCATCTCCTGACTTTGTGCGCAAGCCGTTGAGTTGTTCAAGGTCCGCAACCCACCCGTCACCGATTGTATCCGTGATCAGGGTGCGCAAAGCGGGGTTGCAGCCATAAAGCCAGCGGCGTGGCGTCACGCCGTTGGTCTGGTTCACGATCCGCGTCGGATGGATGCGGTGCAAATCTGAAAACACCGTTTTCTTCACAAGGTCCGTGTGCAAGGCCGATACCCCGTTGACCTTGTGCGCCATCACAAAGGCCAACTCGCCCATGCGCACGTCCCCATGTTCCAAGATGCGCGGGCTGTCCGCGAACTCGGCCAATTGGGCGTCCTGAATGGCGCGGATGATGTCGAGGTGCCGTGGCAAAACACGTCCCAACAACCATTCTGGCCAGCGTTCCAGCGCCTCGGGCAGCAAGGTGTGGTTGGTGTAGGCCAGACAACGCCGCGCCAAAGAAATACCGTCCTGCATGCTGAGGCCGTGCTCATCCACAAGGATCCTGACAAGTTCGGGACCGGCGATGGCAGGGTGTGTGTCATTCAGCTGGATGGCCACATGGTCCGGCAGCGCGCGGATGTCCTCGTGGTCTTGCAGGAACCGGCGAATAAGATCGCGGATCGAGGCCGCGGTAAAGAAGTACTCTTGCTTCAAGCGCAGCTCTTTGCCGCTTTCGGTGGTGTCGTCGGGATAAAGGACCCGGCTGATCGTGCGCGCCAGCGCCTCTGATCGGCTTGCCGCCAGATAGTCGCCGCGGTTGAAGCTCGCGAGATCGAAGACCGCGGCCGGGGTGGCGGCCCAAAGCCGGAGTGTGTT